>NZ_JAEQCX010000097.1:0-30086 GCF_020738035.1 Microcoleus sp. PH2017_28_MFU_U_A | reverse complement strand
ACGAGGTTTATACCGTTCTGCTCAGAAATCAATTCTGAATGCAGATGTTAACGGTGCGGCAAACATCATTAGGAAATCAAAAGTAGCCATAGACTCAATTATTGAGCGAGTGGGTAGCGGGTTACTGACTAACCCTTTAAGAATTAAACTTTGGGCGGATTCATCCTCCAAAGTTTGTCCTTAAGAATCCCCGCGTCTTCAGACCGGGGAGTGTCAAAGTTTCCTGAAATATATCAAAATCTTACTTAATTTATATCCAGACTGCGGGCGGTTTCCGGGCTCGCGTGCTTGGGCCAAGAAACCAGGTTTGTGGGAGTTTTGGGTTTGGTAACGAGAAATCTACAAAGAAACCGGGTTTCTAAGAGTTTTGGGTTTGGGAACGAGAAATCTGCAAAAAAACGGGGTTTCTGAGGTCAAAAAGTGCGATCGCCAGCTATATGAGTTAACCAAATAATTCGTCTCACAAACAAAAAAGCCCCGATTTCGGGGCTTTTTGCGATCGGATTGGCTTTTATTGAGAGACAGACTGGTGTTTGCTTGCCTTGTCTAGCCCGCAAACTTGTTGACGCTCAAGATAGCTTCATAACTTCTTAAGAATCGCACAGTGACGATATTTCAGTCACTGTGTTAAATAGTCACAGACTCACTTAAGCTTCGCTTTTGCGGCTTTTCCGGCCGCCTTCGCGACCAATTTGAGCCATGTGTTCCCGATTTCTGCTGACAGCTTCGCCACCTTTTTGACCGGCTTCTCTGGCTTCTTCCGAAGTAAATTCGTGTGCAGTTCCTTTCGCGTGTGCAGCTTTTCCGCCTTTGCTAGCAATTGCACGCTGTTTTTCTGCGTCCATAGATGCGAATCCACGTTTGCTTTTCTCAGCCATGACTGTCTCCTTGTTTTTTTTGCTGATTTTTTCGATCGATCCCGCCTCACCTCCCACCGTAGTTGGGACTCCCAGCTAGCGGTGAGAGGTTAGACGGTAAATTATGAAACATCATCTGACGAATGTAAACTTTGAGTTTAAGTCGCAGGATGACTGTTTCATAATTTACAAATGTGAACTAAACATAGTTCACGCCCGGGTAGTTTAGTTCAAGCCGCCAATGTTTAAGCTGATTACTGTCTTTCAATCATTCTACAAATCCCCCAACTTTTATACCTCTTTCTCAGGTATAGTCATAAAAAAAACTCGGTAAGTAAGTGGGAAACGAGCGTGACTTTAGTCCTGAGAGGGAAACGGCTCGGCGATTTCAATCGCCTTGAATCCCCTTTCGGGGTTAGGGGGGGTATGGTTGCCACCCCTGGGGAGATATGGTTGTCTCCGAATCCCCATTTCTGGAGTAATGTTCGCCTCGACCTGGTTATAAAGGCTTGTTAGACCTGCAACACTGTAAAGCGTGACTTTAAAACTGTTTAATTGCAGATGACAGAGCCCAAAACTGGCGGATCATTTTCCGGTGTCGTGACCTGAATAACGTCTCCTCGCGATCGAGGGGTCTGGTCAGAACAGCTTGTAATTTCTTACAAGCGAGCGTGGCGTTGATTCCCTGAGTTCCTGACTCTTTAGTTCGCTGGAAGGATGGAACCGAAAGCTGATTGGCGATACACTCAGAACATTTTTCGACTTAAGGGCCACACTTCAAAAATTCAAAGTCCAAAGAGGGATGCTTTTTTGTCTTTTGACTTTTTATTTTTTTGATGCCTTCCGGGCCTGCCAGTTATCCCGATGTTAGTTGGTCTGCCGATCGAGTTGTTTCTGGCAAGCGATACCTCGGGGCGCAGTGCAGGACGTACTCGATCGCACTTATCAAGTTTACCTTATGACCGATCGATACATAAATCGGTTTTATCCCTGTTTGCGTCCTTAACGCTGCGCCTACCGTTGATCCCTCGTGCAGCAAAGGCTGCCAACAGCCCCGCTCGAACCCTACTTCTGAATGTTCTCCGATAAATCTAGTTTTGGCAACTCCGATCGTCGCAATTCCTGTCAAAACTCCCAAATGGCACGCCAGACCGAACCTGCGGGGGTGAGCTAGTCCTTGACCGTCGCATAATATCAAGTCTGGTCTCAAACTGATATTTTGTAAAGCGTCGAGGACTGCCGGCACTTCTCGAAAAGACAGGAAACCGGGAACGTAAGGAAAAGCTGTAGGACTGCGAACCACAGACTGCTGCTGTAATTGCAAGTCTGGAAAGCTCAAAACTGTTACAGCGGCCCGCGATACGCCTTCTGCACTGTCGTAGCCGACATCTACGCCTGCGACGTACCGAACTGGCGACCGTAGATTTTCGGTAATTACCTCTGACCGGAGAACATCTTGAATGACGATCGCCTCTTCAATTGTCTTCGGCCAAGGGTGTTGCTGCAACATTAGATATCTTTTTTCAACCGTTCTCATCTAACCTTAGCTTATTTTCTGCCATTTTCAAATTCTAATTTTTAACATTTGTCGCTATAAATTCAAAACTTGCCCAAGGAGTCTTTTTTTATACTCGCTTTGGGTTGGGTAAGTCCCACCAATGCCCCTTCTCTAGCAGATTTTGAAGGAGGAAGGAAGAGTTGACTGTTGACTGTTGACTGTTGACTGTTGACAGTTGACTGTTGACAGAAGTCCGATGGAAGTCGGAGGAAGGACGAAAAGCAGTTCAGTATGATAGAGATATTAATGCTGCAATAAATATTAGAAATGAAGGTTTGCGAATTCTGGCGTTAGGAACTAGCGCGAATGCCCTTGGAGGGGATGTAAGACGAAAATCTTCAGGACGTAAAAAATCTATGAAAGTTGAGGCAATCCCCATTGAATTGGGAAGCCTACACGCTTACCGCCAGGAAGCGTGTAGGTAGTTCACAGTTAAAAAAGCAACCCAAGATGCTCAAGCCCAAATTAACCGGGCTCTCATAGCAAGCAGAAGCTCAACGGTTGCAGCGACAAACTTTAACTATAGCCTTTCTCAAAAAGATGAGGTATAATTGACAGCTTATATAACCACCCAGACGTATAGGGCCTTCTTCCCAACAACGTCCGCGAATATGAGAGCTAGATCCGCTATACCTCGCCGGGAAGTCCCCCGCTATATACAGTAATCCTAAGCACTTAGCCAAGCATGAAAAAAATCTCAAACGCAAGCAAGCAACGACGGGCTAGAAGCCCATCCCACAAAAATCTTTTTTCTTGTGGGATGGGCTTCTAGCCCGTCCCAAAATTTGGTTAAAAGGATTTTTGCAAGAGGTCTACTGTAGCTAAAGTGTACGCTCGGGTAGCTAAATCCCGTCAAGATTTTTTGCATCAGTTATCAAGAAAACTCGTCAACGAAAACCAAGTTGTCGTAGTAGAAAATCTTAATGTCAAAGGCATGGTACGCAACCACAATTTAGCTAAAGCAATATCTGATGCTGGATGGGGAACTTTTACTAATTTCTTAGCTTACAAGCTAGAGAAAAAAGGTGGGAAGTTAGTAGAAATTGACCGATGGTTCCCCAGTTCTAAACTTTGCTCTAGCTGTTATTACCAAATTGATAAGTTGCCACTTGATATTAGAGAGTGGACTTGTCCCAATTGCGGCACTCGTCACAATCGCGATGGTAATGCAGCAACAAATATTAGAGCAGAAGGTATCAGAATGCTACAAACGGATGGAACAGCCGTTTCTGAAGAGCGGAGGGGAAGTAAGACCAACGAAAGGACGTAAGTCAGTTCGCTCGGCATTCCCCCGCGATGTTAGAAGCCTGCACTATAATCGCTTCGATAAGCGTGCGGGTATTTCAACTCCCGAAATTTTGCACTACTCAAGCGATCGAAAAATGGAACGGTCAGTTTCCGACAGTAATGGGGAGCAACGAGGCTCTACCCTTGATTAATATTACCAGAAAGAATTGGTTGAAAGCCTCTCCCTGCTCGGGAGAAATTAAAATCAAACTATTCATTACTCCAATCCTCTTCCTTCTAGGTAGAGGTCGCTCTCAAACTGTCAACTGTCAACTGTCAACTGTCAACTGTTGAAGCCTGGTCAATCTGCGACTCCTGGTAAATAAGTTGCTGCACATCCTGATTGACGGAGTGCGGGGAGAGGGGGAGAGGGGGAGAGGGGGAGAGGAAATGAGGGTTTTTTACTGTGACAGTGAAGATGCGCTTTGTGTAAATGCCGACACAGCAAGCGCAGAAAATACAACTAACAACTAACCTGAAATCCCGCTTAGTTAAAGGCAAAGATGCAATCTACGTTCGTGAGTCCTGAAAAACGTTAAAGTAAGAAGCAACTCGGAAATTGCAAAGGTTGGCTTGAAAGTTTGGCTGATGGGAAATCGGGATAACCAGTCAATTTATAATTTAGATGAAGTGGGGGACGTAGCCGATCGCGATACGGCTTCTGAAGCACTGTGGCTGCGCGATCGAGCTTTGGCTGCTACTACCAGCGGTATTATCATTGCTGACGCCAATGCACCCGACTGTCCCATAATTTATTGCAATCCAGGATTTGAAAGGATCACAGGCTACTGCGCCGGTGAAATCTTGGGGCGCAATTGCCGATTTTTGCAAGGTCCGGATACCGATCGCACTACAGTAGCTAAGATCCGCGAAGCCTTGCGCGAAGGCACAGCATTGCAGGTAACAATCAAAAATTATCGCAAAGACGGTACTCCTTTTTGGAACAAATTGTCGCTATCTCCCGTGCGAGACGACAGCGGTAATTTGACTCACTTCGTCGGAACTCAGTCCGACTTATCCGAACGCATCGAAGTGCAGGAAGCTTTGCAGCAAGCAAACGACCAACTGCAAACGATTTTGGAAGCAGTTCCGGGCATAGTATCTTGGATTAGCTCGGATTTGCGCTATTTGGGCGTCAACCACCACTTAGCTAAACTGCACGGTTTGTCGCCGTCGGCCTTTGTCGGTCAAGATATCGGTTTTCTGGGCGCTAGCTTGGATTTTTACTCTTTTGTGGTGGATTTTTTTGCCTGCGAGGCTACGGAAGCGGTTAAAGAACTCAGCGCTAAGGTGAAAACGGAGGGCGGACAGTCGGCGGGATATTATTTGATTGTGGCTCAAAAGTACGATCGGGGGAATGCAGCTTGTCTGGTAGGGATTGACATTACCGAGCGCAAGCGGGCAGAAGAAGCTCTGGTGCTGACTCGCAAGGCGGTGGAAAGTTCGAGCGACGCGATCGGCATCAGCGATGCCAACGGCACTCACATCTATCAAAATCAAGCGTTTTCTCAGCTATTTGAATGGGAAACGGCAGAGGAATTTAAACTCGCAGGAGGTATACCGGCAGTTTTTGCTGACCCCGCAGTCGCCTGCGAGGTTCTCGATACGATCGCCAGAGGTTATTCTTGGTCTGGTGAAATTACCAACCGCACAAAAAGCGACAAAATTTTGCAAGTGCTGCTGCGGGCCGATGCGATTAAAGACCCCACGGGGAAAATTGTCGGTCTGATTTACATGAATACCGACATTACCGATCGCAAGCGCACGGAACAAGAACTGCGACAAAGCGAAAAGCGTTTTCGATCGCTAATTGAAAATGCCAGAGACATTATTGTAATTCTCGACGACAAAGGCTTTTGCCGCTATGTCTCTCCTTCCGCCGAGCGGATTTTGGGCTACCCGACGGCGGAAGTCCTCGGCCGGTCTGTCTTTGACTTGATTCACCCCGATGAATTGCCAATGGTGGATCAAGTGTTCAAAGGTGTCATCCAAATGCCGAGAGTTGGGCTGGGATTGGCGGAATACCGGGTGCGACACAAGCAGGGTTTCTGGTGCGTGTTGGAAGCGGTGGCGACGAATTTGCTCTCGGAACCTTCGGTGCGGGGAATTGTCGTCAACTGTCACGATGTAACTGAACGCAAGGCGGCTGAAGACCAATTGTTGCACGATGCTTTGCACGACGCGCTGACGGAGTTGCCCAACCGCGCTTTGTTGACTGACAGGTTGGGCCAAGCTTTTGCTCGCGTCCAAAGGCATCCGAACTATCAATTTGCGGTGCTGTTTCTCGATTTGGACAGGTTTAAGGTGATTAATGACAGCCAGGGACACCGCACGGGCGATCGGCTGTTGGTGGCTGTGGGCCGCCGTCTGTTGACTTGTTTGCGCCCAGGAGATACGGCGGCACGTCTGGGGGGAGATGAGTTTGTGATTTTGCTAGAGGAAATTCAAGGTGTGGATGAAGCGATCGCCCAAGCAAAGGGAATTCTGAAGGCGATCGAACGACCGCTATATTTAGAAGGTCATAAAGTTTTAATTACTGCTAGCATCGGCATTGCTATGAGTACCGACAAATATCAGTGGCCTGGAGATATTTTGCGCGATGCTGATATTGCGATGTACCGGGCAAAAGCTCTCGGTAAAGCTCGTTACGAAGTGTTTACGAGTGCAATGCACACTCGGGCTGTGGCTTTGATGCACTTGGAAAACGATTTGCGGCAGTCGATTGAAGAACTGAATTTGACATATTCGATTGTGGATTTCCCAGGTGGGGCGGCGGCGGAAAACTCGCCTGTATGTGAAATCGACTGGAAGTTGGAGCGTACAAAATCACAATTGGCTCCTCTTAAATTGGAATGTCCTTTTACTGTTTATTATCAGCCGATAGTTTGTTTGAAAAGCGGCTCGGTTATCGGATTTGAGGCGCTGGTGCGCTGGCTGCACCCGGAACGCGGTTTAGTTTCCCCCATGGAATTTATTGCGATGGCGGAGGAAACTGGGTTAATTATGCCTTTAGGTTTGTGGGTTTTGAACGAAAGCTGCCGCCAAATTATTCAGTGGCAGAGTTTGAATTTGCCTGTGGGAAATTCCCGGGTGACAGTAGCAGTGAATCTTTCGGGGAGGCAGTTTTCGGAACCGGAGTCGATCGAGCAAATCAAGCAAGTGTTGCAGGAAACTGGTGTTGATGCTCGCTGTTTGAAGTTGGAGATTACTGAGACTGTGGTGATGGAAGATGGGGAAGCGGCGGCGGCGATGCTTTCGCAGTTAAGGGAGTTGGGGATCGGGCTGTGCATTGATGATTTTGGCACTGGTTATTCGTCTCTGAGTTATTTGCACAAATTCCCGATTAATATTTTGAAGGTCGATCGCTCTTTTGTCAGTCGCATCGGAGCAGCAGGCGAGAATTTGGAAATCGTGCGGGCGATCGTCATGCTGGCGCGCAGCTTGGGGATGGAGGTAGTCGCAGAAGGTGTTGAAACCGCCGTGCAATTGGCTCAACTGCGGGCGATCGGCTGCGAGTACGGTCAGGGGTACTTTTTCTCTAGACCTCTCAACAGTGAGGCTGCTACGGCCTTATTGAGGCGATCGCCCAAATGGTAATCCGATCTACAATAGTTAGTAGGGTGCGTCAGTCCGCAAACGCTCGATCGTCGCCCCACAACTTCACCTGACGCACCCTACAAAGTATATAAAAATCAACTCATACCAAAACCTATGTCTCAATCAATCGCCCCAGTTTTAGAAGAAAAGCAAACAGATACTTCTCCGACTTTAACCTTTGAAGAATACAGAGTTTATCAAGGAGATCCTGATGTACAATACGAACTGTACAAAGGCAAATTAATACCAATGGCAACAGCGACAGCCTTACACACAAGCATCTGTGAATATTTGGTTTACAAGTTGCAGCGTTATCTCGCTGAACACAATCTCGATTTAGTAGTAAAAACTTCTGTAGGAGTGAGAACAGAAGATGCTACATCTTGCATTCCCGATGTACTTGTCTGCACTCAAAGTTTGTGGGAACAAATACTTGCCCAGCCTGGTTCAGGCATCATTGACTTAGGAGAAACACCGCTATTAGTAGTAGAGGTAGTGAGTGAAAATCGACGGGCAGATTACATGATTAAACGAGCACAGTATGAATTAGCGAATGTGCCCGAATATTGCATTGTTGACCCTAAATGTGGGAAGCAAAAAATCAGAATCTTAGCATTTATTGAAGGTGAAGATGGTTACACGCATACAGATTTCTTTCCGGGTGAGGAAATTATATCTGTAGTATTTCCAGATTTGGTTTTATCAGTGGATGAAATACTGAATCCACCATTGGTGGAGGAGTTAGTGAAGGCAGAACGAGTTCGATTACAGGAATCACAGCAACAAGCTGTAATGGAACGTCAACGCGCTGATGAGGAGCGTCAACGCGCTGATGAGCAGCGTCAACGCGCTGATGAGGAGCGTCAACGCGCTGATGAGGAGCGTCAACTCGCCCAGCAGCAGAGTCAACGCGCTCAAGAGGAATGTCAACGTGCTGACAAATTGTCAGCGAGGTTGCGGGAATTGGGAGTAGATCCTGATACTGTCATTTAAATTTAATTTAATCATAAATACTCGCTGAGGTCACAAAGATATGTCTCAATCAATCACGCCAGTTTTGACAGACCAACAAGTTGATAATTCACCCACATTAACCTTTGAAGAATACCGATTTTATAAAGTCGATGACGAGGTAAAACATGAACTGCATAGAGGTCAATTAATACCAATAGCAATGCCTACAATTCTACACATAAATATTTGTGAGTATTTGGTTTATAAATTGCAGCGTCACCTAGCTGAAAACAATCTTGATTTAGTAGTCAAAAGAAATTTGGGAGTCAGAACCGAAGAAAGTTCATCCCGCATCCCTGATATAGTTGTTTGCACTCAAAGTCTTTTAGAACAAGTTGCTGCTCGACCCGGAGGGGCCGTCCTTGACTTTGATGAAACGCCTTTATTATTAATAGAAGTCGTTGGCAAAGATCGACGCGCAGATTATATACTTAAACGAGGAGAGTACGAACAAGCTAACGTGCCGGAATATTGCATAGTTGATCCGACAGAAAACAGACAGCGGGTGCGAGTTATAGCAGTTCCCGAAGGTGATGAGGTTTATTCACAGGTAGATTACTTGCCGGGTGAGGACATAGTATCTGTAGTATTTCCTAATTTGAGATTATCAGTGGATGAAATACTGTCTCCGCCATTGGTGGAAAGGTTAATTAAAGAAGAACAAAGGCGGTTGCAGGAACTTAAACAAGCTGCAATGGAACGTCTAGATTTTCAAGAGGAACGTCAGCGCGTTGAAAAATTGGCGGCTAAGTTGCGGGAGTTGGGAGTAGATCCTGATACTGTTTAAAGAGTTGAAATAGTGGCAATAGCCTCAATTCTACCTCAATCATCTAATAACAAATCACGCAGGAAATAAAAGCGATCGCGCCCCAAACTATCTCCTTTAATTCGCCCTGCATAACCTGTCAGCGGAGAAGAAAGTTCTACTAAAATTTCGTGCAACTCTTCACGGGACAATTGCTTGGGTGGGTTAGACATTGAAAACGCACCGCTCAAAGAATCAACGCTGGCTCTTTTAGAACCTGTAGTTTCTAAATACTTTTTCAGAATAGAAAGAACGTGCGATCGCACTTTAAGCTTTTCCCGCACATCGTCAATATAGCGATTAACCTTAGCATCGGCTTCCTCACCAAACGGCTGTTGTTCCAAACAAGGTTTTAACTGTAATAGATCGATCGAACCTGGTTGCTTAGCTTTGAGTTCAACTAATCTTTGCAATGTTTCCGGGCGAATTACATTCATGTGGTTTCCGATAGCAGTTTTGTTAGCGTGTCTATTTAACTGACCAGCGGCCATAATTATCTTAATACAGCAGTTGTATTGTTCCTGAAGATGCTTGTGTCCTAACTTGATAAGTTGCGCGGGCGTTCCATCAGCTACGGTTTCACTTTTGGTAGCTTTGCATTCTCCCACTACCTGATAGGGAGTTTCACAGTAGAAATCTAATCCGCCAGCGCCCCCGGTTGATTCGGGATCGAGACTGGCTTCTGGTTTGTGGTTAGAATTTCCGAAACCTAGCTTGATAAAACCTTTGCGGACTAATTTTTCAAAGCCATTACCGTCGCTAGAGTTGCCGATTTGTGCGATCGTTTTAATCCAATCTAAATCTGGATCGGGTTTTGTTGTTGGTAAATTTTCCGACCAACCTAGAAATATTTTAATTTCGGCATCGAGTTGTTTAGCGTTTGGGTTAGTATTGGATAAATGCACTAATGCACTTTGCAACTCTTCCAATTCTGGATGTTCGGGAGGCTCTAGTTTTTCGAGCTTTTGACGGCGTTTAGCGAAGATAGACTCGCTCAACACAGGCGTTGAATCAGTAACATTTAGGGATTTTGACAAAGATACAAAATTGCCACTAGATTGCACTGGTATTTCAAACGGCTGAGGTAGCAGATAGACGCGAAGATAAGCTAGAAAAAGATAAGGTTTTTCTAGGACAGTTTGCTGTAATGCCTCTGTTGTCCAGACTGTTAACTGCGACAAAGCCTCTAATGATTCAGGATCGTTCAGCATTTGGCACAATTCGCACCTAGCCCAAGCTGTTATCAAAACCGTTTCAGAATTTAACTGAGCAAGTGCCTTTTGAGCAATGGGCAAAAAGTGCGATCGATAATGTCGATCGCCAGATAGCAAATCAACCGAAAGATTGGCTGGATACAAAGCAAATGTCCGCCCCGGATTCAGAAACATCCGAGGCATAGCTACAATCATTCGTCCTTGGATTAAAGCCTCAATATCTGGGTTTGGTAAAGCCAGAGCTGTTTGAAGCAAAATTGATTTGCTCATTGTTAACTAAATAGGTCACTTAGATCTCCATCATCTGTATCATCACTGCTGGGAGGGTTGAAAATGTCTTCTAAAAGTAGGTTTTCATCTTCATCGTCAACCGCAGGCATTTCACCGGAAGGATCGCTCAAAATTTCCCGCAATAAAAGATTCTCAAAAGTGAGCTGTTTCTGAGATATGAAATCCCAAACTTGGTCTTCTGTTAAATTGTAATCTCGGCATTTTTTACAAACAGCACGGACAGCGAGTAATGGTTTGATTTGATCTTCAATCAAATACACCACCTCACCGCCTTTTTCAAATGAGACGAGTTCTTCTAGTAGCTTGTAGGCTTTAGAATTCTTCTTGATCGTCTCTATTTTTGATTGGGAACGCACTAAACAACCGCGCGTCAAATCAAAGGTTTGATAATCAATTAAGCGCTTTAATCCAGCAACTAATTCAGATTGAGAAGATTGGAGAATCGCAACACCAATCTTGATAGCTCTTCCGTTTTCAGTACCAATTATCTTGAATTTTATCCACTCCGCATTTTTTGCTTTGGGTTTAATCTCTGCGGTAATTTCATCAACTGTTACCTTGTCAATCGTCTGACCTTTCAATGTTTCAAAGCCAAAGTAAATAGCCTTAGCAATTGTGGAATTATCCTCCATATACTCTCGGATGTCTGCCTCAAGTTCCTTGGTTAAAGCCAACTCAAACCTCTCAACTGGATCTTCTGGAAGTTCAGGTACTGGAGGTATAAAAACTTGAAAATTCTCGGCACACCATGTCAAAGCTTCCCGTACCGTTGGCTTACCTCTGCCATATTCTCTCAGTTGACTTTCTTCAAATGGGTAGACCGGATGATGAGGGTTTAAATTCCTGATTTGATAAAAATCTTGTAACCACAATTGGACTAAATCGACTAAAGAATCGCCGTTCAAATATTTTAAATCGATTGGTTTCCGCTGCGTGTATGTTGAAAGTCGATCGGGTATGCCACCAGACATTACGTTAACAGTATCTGTCCACGTATACGGCATCATTACTGTGATAACAACCAAACCTTGACCGAGTTCTGAGTGTTCGAGAGTATCGTACAAACGCTTAACTAGATCGGCAATTACCTGGGGTGTTGTCAAGCCATCATCTCTACAACTTGTATTTACATCTATTTCATCAAAACAAATGATTACAGGACTGTAGTAACTCACCAAATTCAAAATTTGCTGGATGTTATTCAGAGATTCGGCTTCTCTGTCCTGATTAGTCTTCCCAGAATTAGCGGGCAATCCTAGTTCCTCAGCTTTAGATTTATCTAACTCTTCACCTGATAACCATTTGATAGCAAAAGGTGTTTCAGCTTCTGATAACGTCCACAAAACAGCTCGAACAATATAAGGGTCTGCCTTTGATTTTGTTTTGAGAACTTGCTTAGTGAGGGTGTTCATTAAATTTTTATTTTTTGTAGCCCAGCTAGCACACACTCTGTCAAATCGATCGAGAAGTTCTTGAGGAGAAAGATTCGGTGTAGCAGAATTGATAGCTTTGAAACCTTCGTTTGCCATTGCTGAGGCTATTTCCTGCCATTGCATGACACCTTGACTGCCTGTATGGCTCAAACTGTTAGCTAAAGTTTGCTGAAATTGGTATTTTATCAAGTTTAAGTCGGTGTAATTATTAACACTGGCATAAACGAACAAAGCACCTCCATTAGTTTCTAGTCTGTGGCGAGTGCGGCTCAAAATGTGGCTTTTCCCCACTCCTTGTTGAGCTGTTAATACCAGTGAAGTCACTTTTTCTTGGCTCGATTGAGTAGTCTGTACTTTTTCAACCGCCTGAAAAATGGCATCGGAAGCGTGAGCATTTAGAGTCGGAATATCGGGGAAGCCTTTTCCCCAAATATCTTGTTCTTTGACAATTCCAGCTTTGCTAAAGGGATTGTGATTTTGGATGGCAGCATTGAGAGCTTCTATCGGAGAAACTGATATATTGTTCATGGCGATCGGGTGTGAGGTAACGAACTACAAAAAGATTGAGGGCAATTTTATGAATTCAAACGCTTGGCGTAGTAACGCAATGCACCACCAGGAATGGTAATTGAGTCTTCACGTTTATCTGGGGTGATGTCTTGCGTTTCTCCTGCCATTAGCTGGAAAATATCATTAGCCTGCATTTCCAACAGCCACTCGTTGAACTCCGATCGCCCAACTCTTTCCCCGATCGCCCGTCGCATCCGATAAATCGGCACTAAATCGTCTAAGTTATAATCCCGGTTCAAGCTGTCATACACATCGATCGCCACAACCTTAAAATTGTCATAGGAGGCGATCGCCCCTGCATCCTTTTTCCCCGTCTCCACAGCAACACTCGCCGCACCATCCTGATGCCGAATCCACTTCAGCAGAGCATTTCCCAGCCGAGTACCGATTTGAGAACCATCAAACTCAAACAGAGAATCCCGACTTTTCAAGCCCTGCGCTAAAACCTCTTTCCCCTTCGCGCTCAACTCCACCCGCGTCACCCGATTTACCAGCGAATACTCGATCGCCCCAGATTCCTGCAACTGGGCGAGCACTTCCAGATACCTCTGACTCGTCTCATTAGTGCGAACAATCCGCTTAGTCAAATCCCCCTTTTTAACCGGAATCTGACCGCCACCCAAATCCCACAAATTCAGCAATACCCGAACTTTCGCCTTCGCATCCCAAACCGCTTGCTCTTCCGGTGTCAAAGTTTTAGACACAGCAATTTCATTTTGCTCAGACATATCCATACCTTTAAATCCCTATTGTTAGTATCAAATCTTACCAGAAATTTTGTTAAAAAACATCTCAACTTCTCAGCAAAATAGCGCGCGAGACCGCGCACAACCCATGCAAACTTCATTTTAAAATAATTGGCATTGACTAAAATCTGAGTATTTGATACAATGACTGATTGGACAATCGATCGCACTTCAAAATATCTACACTCAATAAGAGCGATCGTACATTTCCATCAAAACAATCGGAATCAACCCCACTTACCAGAAAGAATTGGTTTAAAGCCCCAAGCCCGGGAGAAATTAAAATCAGACGATTCATTATTCCAATCCTCGGACTTCCAGGTAGAGCTCGCCCTCCGAAGTCAACTGTCAACTGTCAACTGTCAACTGTCAACTGTCAACTGAAAACTTAGCAACCTCAGCAAATATAGCGCTCCGAACCACAGTCAACCACGAGCAATTCAGATTAACTGCGACTTTAGTTCAATCCCCAATTCAGCCTTTAGAAAGACGAATTCAACCGAAACATCTTGTTACATTGCAATCAAAGCATTGAAGAGAATTTTACCCATGAAAACTATTCCAGACCAAATTGCAGACATCAAAGAAAAACTGCCAGATTTGACTCCCACCCCTCCCAGTTTAAAAGCCCAAGTATCCAGCCACGACCTCAAAGCCCGCTTAGATTGGGGCGAACCCGGACTGACAATCATCGACGCCCGCGATTTTGAAAGCTTCGATAAAAGTCGCATTACCGGCGCCGTACCAATGCCAATGGACGAATTAGTCGATCGAGCAAAAGCCAGCCTAGAACCCGTTCGCGACATCTACATCTACGGCGAAACCGACGAACAAACAGCAGAAGCCGCCAATCTTCTGCGCGCAGCAGGCTTTAGAAAAGTCGCCGAACTAAAAGGCGGAATTCCAGCTTGGAAAGCCATCGACGGCCCCATCGACGGCGCTCTAGAACACGGTAATCCAGGCCCCGCCGCCTACAATGTTTTCGCTCGCCTGCAACATCACGCCAAAGCCCAGAAAATTAACAAATAATCTCACAGAAAACCTAGATACCCGACTTCTTGAAGAAGTCGGGTATCTAACAGAACAATTTGTTTGTAGTAATAACTTCAGTGGGTGCATCTCATTTTGGCGAATATATCCGTAGGGGCGAAGCATGACCGCAGAAAATAGGAGATTATAACTAATAACTTATATGCGGTCATGCTTCGCCCTCTTCAAAAGTGAGATGCACCCACTTCAGTCCTTAGCGAATAAAAGTTTTAAGATAGGACTAAAGTCCTTACTACAAACTTAATTATGGGTAGATAAGGAGATTTGATATTAACTCTTTTTTTTGCCGTCCAAAAAAGCTTTAACTTCCCTCAAGATTTGCCGATTCCCATCAAAAGTAATCTGCTTGACTGCATCCTCAAAAGAACTCCAAGCATGATTCTGAACTTCCTCTACTTGCAACTGAACTTCCATTGAATTTACAAAAGCCAAAAAGTAAGTAACAGTCTTTTCAATTGATTCCCCTTCCTTAGCAGAGGAATAATGTTGCACAGAACTAGGCTTCCCTTCCTTAACAAAGGAATAACTTTCCACAAAACTAGGCTCCTCAACCACTTCACAATCGCGGATGCCAGTTTCCTCCTCAAACTCCCGCTTCGCCGTTTCTAGCGCAGATTCCCCCGGATTCGCGTGACCTTTAGGAAACGCCCAATGTCCGGCTTGATGTTGAATCAACAAAAACAAACTATCAGTTTCAGTCGCAAAAACTGGCACAATGCCAAAAGCTTCATCTTTCATATTTTTTCTCTTTGCTATTAATAACTAATCGGAATCTTCTCTTAGTCCACGCAGGTGGACTTCGTTTGTGTAGACGCGATTTCCAATCGCCGGGAATTTGTGGTTTAAACTATAATTCCCATCCCAACCGAGTTGGCTGTTCGTAAAGCCGCTTCAAAGTATTAACATCCCTCGCAGAAATAGCCGGAGGATTCCGCACCTGAGAAAAATAAAGCACATCAGTTTCCAGCAAACTGTGGCCCCAAATCCCCAAAGCGTGCCCCAACTCATGCCGCGCCGTCGCCGGAACATACTTACCCACTTGATTCGGATTCAAATAAACCGCAAACCGATGAGATAAAACTGTTTTATCCCCATCCCGACGATTGTACAACTCATAGGTGGATTCCCCCGATCGCGATCGCAAAAGCCCTTGACGCAAAGGCGGAGCCTGACGTAAAATTCTAATATCAGCCGCCTCGGAACTATCCACGACTTGCAAAGGCAAATAAACCCCCCATTCCCGCACAACACCCAACACCGCTGCTATCCATTCTTCAGACTTATTCCCCTCAACCGGACGCTCCACATACACCTGAATCGGGAACTTCGACCATAGCAAATGACCGACATTTGGCTGTTTAATGCGATCGAAATAATCGCCGCTATTAGTTGCATCTTGCCAATTAGCCAGCGTTGGTGGTAAAGGGTGAACCCGTGGAGAAGGCCAAGTATTTGGGAGAGGAGAAAGAGAAAGACTCGCCGCCGGAGCATTAACCTGAGTAAAAATTATGAGACTAAAACAAAATAAAGCCAATCCCAAACCAGCCAGCAATCGAGCTTTTATCGAAACTTTGAACAACCGCATTTTTCAGACCGCAGATACACACAAATAAACGCAGATGAATACAAATTATATCAACTTCATCTGCGTTAATCTGTGTTTATCTGCCTACATCTGCGGTTAAAAATCCTAATCTTACAACTTAGGAGTCAACCAACCAGCACTCAAAATAATAGTCAAACCCATAAACACAATAGACAGACCCCAAGTAATCCGATTGAGAGTTGTTTCCGCACTCTTAGCGCTGGTAAATAATTGAGCTTGTCCGCCAATTCCTCCAATGCCATCGCCTTTAGGACTGTGGAGCAATACAAAAACCACAAGTCCTAAAGCAGACAAAGACCAGATAACTTGTAACACAGAAACAATATTCATAATTTGGGCTAATTGGTAATTAGTAATCGGTAATTCATTATCATATCAAATTTAGTCGATCGCACACAACCGGGCAGTCGAGGCCCGATCCCCTAAATCATCCTTAAAAAGCAGGGGGGTTTTATAGTCAGGAGAGAGATAGGTACGTAGTTGGGCTTTAGCCCTCTTTGTATATATGTCTAAAGAGGGCTGAAGCCCAACTACGTACCTTGCCTAACCCTACCTACCTGTAGCCCAGACTTCCTAAAGCCGCACCCGCACCGGAGTGCGATTAGCCCGAACTTCAAATTCAGCAGCTTGAATCATAGACTTTCCAGTCATCTCCGGGGGCTGAGGCAACCTCAACAGCTCCAAAATCGTCGGCGCCACATCGGCCAAACAGCCGTCCGCCCTGAGAGCAACATTCCCTCCGTGACCTGGAATTTTCAGACCTTCGCCTTCTATTAGAATAAAGGGCACCGGGTTAGTAGTGTGAGCCGTCCAAGGATTCCCGTTCTCGTCGAACATCACCTCAGCATTTCCGTGGTCAGCAATAATAATTGCCGTTCCCCCAGCTTGGGAAATCCCGGTCAACAGCCGCCCCAAACATTTATCCACAGTTTGAACCGCAATTATCGTCGCATCCAGCATCCCCGTATGACCAACCATATCCGGGTTAGCGTAGTTAAGCACCACAAACGAATAAATCCGCTTGGACAAAGCCTCCAGCGCCACATCCGTCACCTCAGCGGCCGACATCTCCGGCGCCTCATCGTAAGTCGCCACCATCGGACTCTGCACCATTTCGCGGTCTTCCCCCTCAAAAGGCTCTTCCAGACCCCCATTAAAAAAATAAGTCACGTGAGCGTACTTTTCAGTTTCCGCTGTCCGCAACTGTCGCAAACCGTGCTTAGAAATCACCTCACCCAGAATATTGTTCAAATTCTGGGGTTCAAAAGCCACCAGTACCGACGACAGTTTGGGGTCGTACTGAGTAAAACTCGCAAAGGTCAGCGGCTCAATTAACTGCCGTTCAAAGCCCTTAAAATCTGGCGCTACAAAAGCCTGAGTCAACTCTCTAGCCCTGTCCGGTCGAAAATTGAAGAAAATCATCCCATCCCCGGATGCCACCGCTCCCGGGGCAATGCGAGTCGGAACTGCAAACTCGTCGGTTACTCCTTCAGCATAGGAGGCCTGCAACACATCAACTGCCGATCGACCATCAGGTGCGCTCTCAACCGTCATTACCTCATAAGCGCGGCTCACCCGATCCCAGCGTTTGTCTCTGTCCATCGCGTAATAGCGGCCGCTGATGGTAGCAATCCGACCCACTCCTACTTGTTTGATATAACCTTCTATCTTGCTGAGAGCTTCTACACCCTCTTTCGGAGTAGTATCGCGGCCGTCTGTAATCGCGTGGATGCAAACTTCAGAAATTCCCTGTGCTTTTGCTAGCTGTAGCAAACCCAAAATGTGACTCAGGTGCGAGTGTACCCCACCCTCGGAACAAAGACCGGTCAGGTGTAACTTGCCGCCCCGACGGCGCACTTCCTCGCAAAGTTTAACCAGCGCCCGGTTGTCGAGCAAAGAACCATCTTCGACAGCATCCGAGATTCGCACTAACTCTTGAGGAACCACGCGGCCGGCGCCGAGATTTAAGTGACCGACTTCCGAGTTGCCCATTTGCCCGTCTGGAAGCCCTACCGCCCGACCTGATGTGTTAATCAGAGTTCTGGGATAAGCTGCCCAGAGACTGTCCATCACGGGTGTTTTCGCTAAGGCGATCGCATTTCCGTCTTTTTCTTCACGATAACCCCAGCCATCTAGAATAATCAGCACTACAGGAGATACAGACGTTTGTGCCATGCCAATACCCTATTTACAATAATTAATTTCTCGATCGTCATTATTGCCGATTTTGCGGAACATCTTCCGCTCATATATTTTGTACAGCGGCCCAACAACACGAACAATAATTCCCCCAGCCACAGCATTTTGGAAACTAATTTCCACCCGATCGGCAAATTGTCTAATTGATTGCCTTGACTTGAACTCTGAATCCACCGTTGGATACTGTTACTCGATAGCGCCAACAGTGGCCGTGCTTTGACAGCCGGATTTTCCCGGATTGTTCAACGGTAAACTGCTCTGGAAACACTCAAAACAATACCACACTTGGTCGTATTTTGCTAGTGGCTCAAAAAATAAATTAAACAGCCTTGACCGGGCTGCGAATAACTTTAACAGTATGCAAATAAAAATTGGTTTCTGAATTGTCTCAGTTTCAGCGGACATAAAACTCTACAACATCTTTTTTGATTTTCACATCGTAATTGCCAAAGAAATCGTGACCGAGGAGACCAATTTCCATTTGTTTGGCGATCGCCACTTCGACATTTTGGATGGCAGCACCCCCAACCCGAATCGATCGCACCAAACCAATGGGGAACTCGACAATGCTACCGTCAGCGATCCCCGCTCTCCCAGTGCCCACTTGCCTCACTCCCAGTGCAGTAGCCATCCGCTGAGTAATTAAAGTGCCGCTCGCCCCGGTATCGACAATCATTTCAAAAGTCTTGTTACCGTTAAATACCACATCAATCACAGGTGTCCCACCCGCGCGGCGCTTGATTTTCGCTTGAAATACCTTTTGATTCCCACCAGAGGCTGGTTGATTGGCTGGCGGTTGGGCACCAGGATTTGAGGTGCCCCTGCGAAACTGAGAATACACATTGCCACTTGTGGCTTCCGAGGCTGCTGTTAAAGTGCGATCGAGCTGCTGGGAACTCACAAGTGGCACCAATGCCATCACCTTTGTTTCTGGCTGATGCGAATGAGCATTCACATTGCCGCTTCCCACCGATCCCAGACCTACCAAAATAGCCACAGAAACAATGCCCGATCGCCAAATCCGTTGCAGAATCACTTTTGCCACCATAACCATGCCCTAATTAGTTAAATATGTGCAAGAACCACCACCATTGATATCCTAACCTGCTCTTGAAAACCCAGGGCCCGCCTCAATATCAAATCGTCCGGAAAACTTGGCAATTTAAAAGCGATCGCATACCATCAAACCAGGTAAACTGAAAAGCGGCAAATGGCAGCAACTGCAATTGCCATTTGGATCACTTAAAAGTCAGGCGTTTGGGGACGATCGGTAATGCGTAAACTTTTATATTTTGCAACTATAGGAATGCTGGCTTTCTCGATCGGGGGATGCGGCGGCGACGGGGGTGGCGACACAGCCAGTCCCACTCCTAGTCCTAGTATCAGTCCGGGTGCAACACCAGGGGCACCAGCAGCCAACGCTCCCGGAACGACCGGGGGTGTGGCAAGTCCCACACCAGGAGCTCAGACATTCCCCTCTCCAGTAGTAGCGGCCCAGCCCCCCGGCTTGATCCGATCGACAAACCCTGACGATCGCGCCAGACAAGCTCAAGCAGACATTGATGGCAAAAAGACAGCCCCAAGGGCAATTCCACAGACATCTGTCCCCGGCCAAGCAAATGACCCATTCTCAGTCCTTCCCCCTCAACCACTCAAAACAGACGGTGGCGGGACAGCGGGCAACGAACTCCCCAACCTCCCAGTCAGACAAGTTCCAAGTCTGCCCAAGCTGCCAGACGAGAGAAACCCACCTCGGTGGACGCCAGTACCGGGATCGAAAAGGGCACCGGGCGGCGGCACAGTTGCCGAACTTCCCAAAGCTCAAAGCCCCGCACAGGTGTCAAGTCTTCCCAACCTGCCGCTAACCCCCGTACCCCAATGGCGGCCTCCAATTTCAGCGCGTCCCCAAGCAGCTCCCGGACGCCCCGGAGCGAGACCAGCAGGCTCCCCAAACGTCGCAGGAAATCCGGCGTCAATACCGGGCATTCCAGCAGGCTCAACCGGCGGCACCGGACGCCCCGGATCCAGACCGGCAGGTGCCCCAAACGTCGCGGGAAATCCGGCATCAATACCGGGAGTGCCTTCTATACCGGGCTTCCCAACAGGCACCACCGGCGGTACCGGTACCAGACCAGGACGCCCCGGAGCCAGACCAGCAGGTTCCCCAGATATAGCAGGAGCTCCGGCATCATCAATACCGGGAGTTCCCTCTATACCGGGCTTCCCAAGAGGCACGACGGCAGGCCCCCAAGGGACGCGACGACCGGCCCAGACACCGGGACGGCCAGGAGCAACACCGGGACGCCCGCCAGCGATCGCCGCCCGCCCGCCCGGCCCGCCCCGCCCTCCCAACATTCCCAATATCGCCACCAGAGAATTGCCCGGTCTGCCCAAGCTGCCGGAATTAACACCGCCGCCCTCGTGGCAAGACCCGAATCCACCACCACCCCCCGCACCACCACCGCCACCGCCTTCGACAGACAATGCCAAAGGAGTTGAAGTTAGTGGCGTAGTCAGAGTTGGTAATGACATACTGGTAATTGTGAAAGCACCTAACGAGCCAACAAGTCGATATATCAAAGTAGGACAGCGGATTGCCAGCGGGCAGGTGCTAATCAAACGGGTTGATTTCAAATCAGGAGCCGATCCGATTGTGGTTCTAGAAGAAAACGGTGTAGAGGTTTCTAAAATTGTGGGAGAAAAATCTCCCCGAGTTGCCCAGAACCCAATTTAATGCAAAATTTAGCTCAATCCTTAGAAAAAAAATTGAGAACCGTCATGCTTCGCTCAATTAAACAACTCGGAATATTCATGTTGGTTGGCACGGGGGTAGGATGCCTCTCACTGCTAGCCAATACTAAATCGTCATTGGCGGCGCCAGCAGCAGAACAAAAGCGCCCTCCGGTTTGCGAAGGCTCTCCCCCGAACGGTAGAGTCAAGTGCAACTACGAAAATGGCGACAATTATGAAGGAACTTTCGTCAACGGCAGACCTCAGGGACAAGGAATATACGTATACTCCAAGGGCGATCGCTATGAAGGACAGTTTCGTAACGGCGTGCCCAACGGTCAAGGCACATTCCTGTTCGCCAACGATGACCGCATGGTAGGAGAGTTCCGCAACGGTCTGATCGTTAGGGGAGAAGCTATTTTTGCCACGGGCGATCGCTACAGAGGAACATTTGAAATTGTTCAACAAGTAGGTGGCAGCGCTCCAAGCAGTCAGCCACACGGTCAAGGGCAATTTATCTTTGCCACGGGCGATCGCTACGCCGGACAATTTTTCGCAGGAAATCCATTTGGTCGCGGAGTGTTTACTCGATCGGACGGCACTCGCTGCGACGGTCAGTTTTTCAACGAAAAGCTAGACGGTAAAGGTAGTTGCAGTTTCCCCAACGGCGTTCGCTACGAAGGCGAATTTCGTAAGGGATTGCCTCACGGTAGAGGCGTAATTACAGATGCTAAAGGTAGACGCTTTTCTGGAGAGTTTCGGGCAGGCAAGCGCGTTCAACCTTGAATCTCGCTGCTAAAATTTGCGATCGGACATTAGTGGAGGCCTTTTGACATGACGACAAATGCTGCTTCTAGTTCTGGGCACGCCAGCCAAATTCCTTTTGACTTTGCCCCGCAGCAGACTCAAGATGCTGACTTATTAAGACAGCTAGATTTTGTTCCGGGTTTGAAGGAAATCTTGACTTTGCGCCAAGTTCATGCTTTGGAACACGCTACGGTTTGGGTACTCAGCCAATCTGGCGGTACGCCGACAGCAAGAGCAGATAATCAGTTATTGGGCGGAATGTCCACTGACCAAGGATTTTATCTGTACGGCCGCGTTAACATTGCACAGTTGCGTCATGCAGTGCAATTAGCTTTGCAGCGGATTGCCAGCGGAGAGTGGGATTTAGCCGTACATCCCCGCTGTGGCACCAACTTGTCGGTGGCAATGCTACTGACTGCTGGACTTGCTGTCGGCATCAATTTAGCTCTACCGAAGGGGCCCATTCTGCAACTTTTGGGTTTGGGTGCGGCGGCGGCGACAGCAGCTCAGTTAGCTCCCGATGTGGGAGCTCTGGCTCAGCGCTACGTCACAACTGCTATTCCGTTTAATTTGAGTATTGTTGATATTTCTGTCAGTCAGGACTTCTGGGGACGGGAAGCTCATTTTGTGCGCGTGCGTTGGGTTGAATAGCTGCGACGGCAAGGGAGACGGGGAGAGAGGGGCAAATCTTCATTTTTCCTTTTTCATTCTTCCTTTTTGAGTCCAGGATGCCAGTGTCACAATAAAGGATTTTTTGGGTACGTTGTTGGGAAAAGAGCGCTCTTTTCCCAACAACGTACCTTTTTTAAGGTGCCATCTGCCTTTTTCATTCTGCCTTTTTCATTCTTCCTTCTGCCATATTATTTGTATTATAGCTTTTCTTATATAGATTAGGTACGTTGTTGGGCTTGGGCCCTCTTAGTTTATTAAGTGGTTGTAGGAGCTGTCAGTCATACCTCATCTTTTTGAGAAAGGCTATATAGCTTTTCTCAAAAAGATGAGAGATAATTCGTAAATGCAGTTTTTAGCAGCATAACTTGCTATGTAATAAATCTAAGAAGGGCTGAAGCCCAACAACGTACCTACTTGTTATAAATCTAAGAAGGGCTGAAGCCCAACAACGTACCTCATTTTTATAAAAACGGATTTATATATCAGAATCGGTATCATAAAAACGATACTATTCAAACGTCAATTCTGGTTAAGCATTAACTTAATTTAATTCACTAACTGGCACTACACAATGAGAAATATATTTTTTGGTAGCTCGATAAATTTCTATTATATTCAGTTTCCATCTTCACAATCAAGGCGTCAGCTATGAAAAGCTCGGATTGACTTCTGAGGCGACTTGCCAGAAGAGAGCAGCATCAGGTAAAATTGCTTGTTAGAATTTTTAGATCAAAAGTCAATCAAAAAAATGTGCAAACTAGCGATCGACAAAACCAGTCTAGCAAGCCTGCTGGCAGTCACATTAGCCCTAGCAGGCAACAGCTTTTTACCTTTGGGTCACAATGCGAGTTTTGCGAGGGAAATTGCCCAAGCTAACGAACCAGAAAGAGTTCCCGACGGCAAGATGGTTCCCGTTAATGGCAAAGCTAATGTGAGATTAACGAATAAAACCAGCGATCGACTATTTTATCAAGTAGTTGGACAAACTAACCGCCGCACCTTAGCCGAAAATTCAACAGTCGCGCTGCAAGCATTGACACTACCTGCATCCATTGTATTTAGGCGACAAGACGGCGCATTATTGAAAGCGAGTTTAAAACCCGTTGGTGAAGGCACAGTAGAAGTAAGATTAGACGAGACAAATGATTTAGGTTTGGATAAAAGATCTTTAAGCATTCGGAATGATGGTGCACTGTTTCTCCGATAACACGGCGGTTGAAAGCGCCCGATCTTCTTATCCCAAGCATATTGATATAAAATCAATTTGGCGATCGCCCTGGCAACTCGAACTCACCTTCAATACACATCCGAGTCCCTATGTCAATCAAAAAAATTCTTTCCATAGCGCTGTTAATTTTCATCCCCATTTCCATCGCCGCCGAATATTTGCACTGGGGGTCTCTGGTAGTTTTCATCACATCCGCCCTAGGCATTATACCTCTGGCGATTTGGTTGAGCACAGCAACAGAAGAAGTGGCGATCGTCACAGGGCCCTCCATCGGCGGCTTATTAAATGCAGTCTTCGGGAATGCTACGGAATTAATTATTGCCATAGTAGCCCTGAAAGCCGGCTTGATTGACATCGTGAAAGCCAGCATCACCGGCACAATTATCAGCAACTTGCTCTTGGTGATGGGATTTTCCATGCTGCTAGGGGGAATCCGCTACAAAGAACAGGAATTCAAGCCAATTATCGCGCGGGTGAACGGTTCCACCATGACTCTAGCAGTGATTGCGATTCTGCTGCCGACGATGGTAATTTACACGTCGAATGGAGTGGAACCCGCAGCCATTCAGAATCTTTCGTTAATAACTGCGATCGTCCTAATTGCAGTTTACGCACTAACGCTGCTATTTTCCTTAAAAACTCACAGCTATCTTTACGAAGTCGGCATACTAGAGTTAGAAGATTCTGAAAATACCGATGAATCAACTGCACACAAACCGAATTTGTGGCTGTGGATAGGAGTGCTAGTCGCCTCAACAGTTGCAGTTGCTTTTGAATCAGAAATTTTTGTGGGCGTTGTCGAAGAAACTACCAAAGGATTGGGATTAACACCACTGTTTACAGGTGTAATTTTGTTGCCGATTGTGGGCGGTGCGGCGGAATACGTAACGGCGGTGGGAGTGGCGATGAAAAATAATATGGATTTGTCAGTTTCCGTGGCGATGGGTTCGAGTTTGCTAGTTGCTTTGCTGGTAGCGCCGGTGTTGGTGATTATCGGTATCGTGATTCATCAGCCGATGGATTTAAACTTTAATCCGTTTGAAGTGGTTGCAGTTGCCATTGCGGTGACAATCGCTAATCTAATTAGTCTTGACGGGCGATCGAATTGGCTGGAAGGAGTGCTACTTTTAGCAACATATATTGTGTTAGCTGCGGCATTTTACTTTCACCCTGTTACTTGAAGCAACTGTCAGATCAAATAAAGGTATGTTGTTGCGCTTCAGCGCTCTTAATATTAAGAGCGTGGCTCTCCTGAGTCTGTGGTGATAAACAAACCGCATATCCTTGACGAAGAGAGCATCACAGAATCGCGAACAGTTGTGTCTGATACCGTATCCACCATAAACCCAGGAGAGCCAAGAGCGCTGAAGCGCAACAACATACCTAAAATTACGGACAGCGACACTCTTGAACAGTAACACACTCTATTCTGCAACTTTTTCCTTTGCGCCTCCTCTCGCGACAATCAGCATCATCCTGACATTGTGAAGTGACTTTGTTCTCACAAACTTGCTGACGTGGAAAAGTACCTAAATTTTGTACAGAAACTTGAGCGGTAAGCGCACCCTGTTCTATAATTTGGTTATTTTCTTTGATTTCATAGGCAAATTTATTTTCGCCCTCTAACACCGAAAAAGTTCTTGTTTTGTGACTGTTTGCTAACTTAAATCCAAAACTTTCGGAAAACTCACCTTTGTCATAACTTCTATCTGTGTAAGGATAGGGGTCAGTTTCCATGCCATCGGTCACATTTTTAATCAGCACTCTTCTGTTAGGGCCGGGGGGAGTCTTGCTGGAAACAAATCGAGCGCTTTGCGAATCAGGGGAGATGCCACTTCCGGGACACTGACCTACATATTCAACGCGCTTGAATTGAATCATGTTAATATTAAAACTGTTTTCGTTCTTTACCCGAAATTGTGCTTCGCTAGTCTGCTGGGCGCTGACTGTGAAAGCTGCTAGTGTGACTAAAATTGCACCAATCAAAAAAGCTAGGAATTTGATTGGTCGCTTCCCCGTAAAATATCTGGCGCGTTTCATCTCTTTATACCTCCAATATGAAAAAAGTGCATTTTATTTGAATGTAAGTTTAACTAGAAAGCTTAACTGTTGTCAAGATCGATAAAATAGGTTTGTAGTGAGGACTTTAGTCCTTCCTGGTTAGTCTCTCCACCAATGAATGAAGTATTCATGGTGCAGGTTTGTAGTGAGGACTTTAGTCCTTCCTGGTTAGTCTCTCCACCAATGAATGAAGTATTCATGGTGCAGGTTTGTAGTTGCTAGATGATTAATTAATTAAATCACCATAGCTGACGCACCCTACTTTAAAATGTTACTCGATCGCGCCATTTGTCTATAGCCTTGTTTCCTACTCCTGGCAATCTTTCGACATCCTCCCAAGACTCAAAAGGCTGCTTTTCCCGCGCTGCAATAATTTTCTCGGCTAACTTCTGGCCAACCCCTGGCAAAGTTTCTAGTTCTTCTTGAGTCGCGCTATTCAAATTAATTAAGTTTTTACCACCACTTTGCGGTTGAGGATTCGCAGGTTTTGATGTTGCTTGGACTGATTTACACTCTTTTTGCTTAGCGTCAATTTTCTGTTTGATTCGGGCGGGAATTCCCAAGATTGCACCTTTGTAAAGCCGATCGAACTCCCGCTCAAAATGGGCCCCAACCGTCGGGCTGTCGATCGCCAATAACGTCTCATCATTCCCGTGATTTGCAGCCTCACTCCAGTTGTGAGAGCCTGTCAGCACGGTATTTCCGTCGATAACGCCGAATTTGTGGTGCAGGCGATCGCCCATTGGTAACAGCGGCACTCCCACTGTAGTCAGCGGCTTTTTCCACGGGCGATTGTCCGCTTCTAAGCCGCCGCAATCCTGCATGAAAGTCGCCCCCATCATGTCTAAACCTTCGCTGTAAGGGCGATAAATGAAATTTGGGTCAATCAAAGCTCGCACCGCTACACCGCGCCTAGATTCAAGTTCCAGAGTATTTGACAACCGCTGCGCCGAAAATACAAAGAGTGCCAAATTAACAGATTTTTTTGCCTTTGCTAAAGTGCGATTTATCAAACTGTTAACGCTTTGTTCCCAAGGCAAAGTCGCACTTGTTGGTGAAAATTGCACCGCAACAGTTGCATTACCAACTCTCACTTTTTGCACTTGACGAAACGGCTTTTTGATGCCAAACTTGCTATCCGGTTTACCACCGGGCCCGTCGCCCCACATGATGTTAAATTCTTGAGTAAATATTTGCGCTAATTTAGGGCTGGCAATTTTTAGCAGATTGTTGGCATTGCCGCGACTTGCTGCTGTTTTGAAATCGCCGTGGATATCGCTGGTGGTAAAATTCGCCGAAGTTACGATGACTGTTTTGCCGTCAATTACTGCAAATTTGTGGTGCATCAAACCGCTGCCTTTGCTGCCGTCAGCAGTATCGTCAATTACAGGAATCCCCGCATCTTTGAGAATTACCAAAGCATCATTTTGCTTGATTTCCTCGGCACTAAATTTACCGTCTTTATTGGTATCGGCTAGTTGCAGAAATTCGCTGTAGCGATCGCGCTCTCGTTCCGGTAACTTTGCCAACTCCTGGGCTGTATAATCGCTCCAAGGGCGATTGTACAGATGTTCGACAATTAATCTGACTTTAATTCCAGCGCGCGCGCGATCGGCCAACCTTCGTGCAATACCAGGTAAGCGAAACTCCTGAACCGCTATATCTACGGTCGATTCAGCATTGGCTACAGCCTCGGCGATTAACTTTTCTAAATCGTCTCCAGGTCTAGTTTGCGGGCGGTAAGGCTCTGTATAACTCGAAGTGAGCGACTGATTGAAGTATACTTGCAACAAGGGGTCTTGAGGCAGCGGAGCGAGAGTGGGAGGTAAATTCTGCACGTCCTGCTTTGCTTGTCCGCAAGCCGCTAGGGCGATCGCCAGCAATCCAACACAACACAAACCTGGTAAATTATAATAAAGTACATTCACAAAATTTAAAATTTTATTGAGGTCATCAGTCTATTCAGAGTGGAAAGATATTGGATCGAGGAAAGTTAAAACTATTAAATTTATGACAGGGAATAGATTTTGCGTCTTGTAGAACTGCCTCGATGCCGGAAGCATCACTGGTAGGGTAGCAGCATTCAGGGGCGTGGGTCAAACCCGATACTGATGCTTTATGGCTAAAAGAAAAACAATTTTTGATTGTGGTCACAGGGGATATGGTAAAGCGTGCCATCGGTGTACGCAAGAGTTGATAGCGCAACAGCAATCAGTTGAACTGCTGGCCGAAAAACAGACCCAAAAACAAGAGAGGGAAGCATCATTTGCTAGAGATGCGATCGATCTCAGAGGTCTACCCGACCATGTAGTTACTAAAGCTCGCGCTATTATAGCAGCTTTGGGGGAAAATAAGAATTACAGAGATTTCGGCGGCAAACGCCTGCGTCACAACCGCTGGATTGTGAGTATTCCTGTAACCCGCAACTACAGAATGCTTTGTGAAGATTGCGGCACTTTCTTAATTCCCCAAAAAGTCTTGTCCCATGAAGACTACAATGTCTGCAAACCTGGGAGTCATTAGACAGTTGACAGTTGATAGTTGACAGTTGACAGTGGGGAGTTGACAGTTGACAGCGGGGAGTTGACAGTTGGGAGTTAGCAGTTGGGAGTTAGCAATTGTTATCAGTCATAATTTAAGAATTATGAGTCATGAGTCAATAATCATTTATGCCTTTAGGATAAGTGCTTTATTCATTAGGTAGTCAATCATTCATTATTAGTTCGTCATTTAATTAAAGCAATGCAAATTTACCTCGACTATAGCGCTACAACGCCGACACGCCCAGAAGCAATTGATGCTATGCAAAAAGCTCTGACTCAATACTGGGGAAATCCTTCTAGTTTGCACGAGTGGGGACAAAGGGCGGCGACTGCTTTAGAATTAGCCAGAATGCAGGTTGCTGGGCTGATTAATGCGCTACCCGAATCGATGATTTTTACTTCGGGCGGCACTGAAGCGGATAATTTAGCAATTATGGGAGTTGCGCGTCTTTATACAAAACCGCAGCATATCATTATTTCCAGTGTTGAGCATTCCGCAGTATCAGAACCAGTGCGACAACTCGAAGAATTGGGATGGGAAGTAACTCGATTACCAGTCGATAAACATGGGCGAATTCATCCTTTGGATTTGCAAGAATCACTGCGATCGCACACAGTGCTAATTTCCATCATCTACGGACAAAGCGAAGTTGGTACACTGCAACCCATAGAAGCATTATCGCAAATTGCGCGCGATCGCAATATCCTGTTCCATACCGATGCAGTTCAAGTTGCCGGTAAATTGCCGATTGACGTGCAAAAACTGCCCGTAGACTTGCTTTCGCTTTCCAGTCACAAACTTTACGGGCCGCAAGGTGCAGGGGCGCTGTACGTGCGTCCAGGACTAGAATTGGTGCCAATGTTCGGCGGGGGAGGACAAGAGTTGAAACTGCGTTCAGGGACGCAAGCACTGCCCGCTATCGTCGGTTTTGGAGTGGCGGCGGAGTTGGCTGTGCAGGAAATGGATGTGGAAACGCCGAGGTTGATTGGATTGCGCGATCGACTTTTTGACAAATTAGCTGACATACCCAGTTTAGTCCCGACGGGCGATCGATATTACCGACTGCCGCACCACACCAGTTTTTGCATTGTCTCCCCATCCTGTCGCCCTTACCAAAAGAGAGACACAGAGAGAATCACAGGCAAAACTCTCGTGAGACAGCTAAATTTAGCCGGAATTGGCATTAGTTCCGGTGCGGCTTGTAGCAGTGGTAAACTCACGCCTAGTCCGATATTATTGGCAATGGGATATGACGAAAGCGGTGCGGTTGGTGGAATTCGCTTGACACTGGGACGCGAAACAACTGAAGCTGATATTGATTGGACGGTAATTGCGATCGCACAAATCTTAGATAGATTAATGCCCAAGGTAGCATTGTGCAGGAATTAGAAAACTGGGCGGTGGAATATTGGGTGCTTGGAAATCGGGCGGTTGGAAATCGGGCGCGGGTTGAAGAAAAGGCGGTGAAATTACGTTATCTTCTTTAGTCCGCGGAGGCGGACATCGTTTGTGTAGACGCGGTTTCCAACCGCCGTAATTTGGTTTTTTCCTATATCTTCGCCTCCCATCAAATATCCTCGCAAAAACCCGGTTTCTGGCCACCCACCGACAATTCAAGGCGGTTGAATACCCGGCGGTTGGAAATCCGGCGGTTGGAAACCCGACGGTTGGAAACCCGGCGGTTGGAAACCGCGTCTACACAGACAAAACCCGCCTCTGCGGGTTGAAGAAAAGGCGGTGAAATTACGTTATCTTCTTTAGTCCGCGGAGGCGGACATCGTTTGTGTAGACGCGGTTTCCAACCGCCGTAATTTGGT
>NZ_JAEQCX010000220.1:0-2812 GCF_020738035.1 Microcoleus sp. PH2017_28_MFU_U_A | reverse complement strand
TGTGGACTTCCTTCTCGACCTTAACAGGCTGGCTAGTACAGACATAACTGCGGTTTACAAACCGGATAATTGAGCCTTGGTTTTCGGCATTGCAGATATTATCTCAATTCTAGACTTATCTTGTCCAGCGAGCTTTGACTAAGTTTAGATAACTATTTCGCCCTGTAAGTTAACCCTTCATCTTCTTCTGTTTGCCACTGCCGCAAAAGTTCAAAAGCATTAAAGCCCCTGTATTGCAGGTAGTTCAAGACTTTGCCCTTGGTTTTCGGATCTACTTTACTCCAAGCATCGATCTTGTATTTCCGCATGACTTTGGCTTTTAATTCGGCGAGTTTTGCGGCTTCCGAGTCCAGATTTTCGGCAATTTCTTCCTCCCAGACTTGCTCGAACAAATCGCTAGTAATTCCTTTTTGCAGGCACTTGCGCTTGATGGCCGATTTCCCGTATTTGCCCGTAGCAGAGGCGATCGAGTTTGCCACCAAGCGAGTGTCAGACTGATAGCCCCGGTCTTGAATTTGCGCGATCGCCTCCAATATTTCCTCATTGCCAAAACCTTTCTCTTGCCCCTTTTTGCGAAGTTCAGAGGCACTGTAGTCTTTGCGGGACAAGAGAAAATAGAAATAGTCAAGACAGCTCATCAGTTAAATCGAAGGTTGGCGCGCAAATACTTCTGTAGCGAATATCAAATCCAGTCGCCTTGCTATCGGCAGACTGCATCGCGATCGCCTCTATTCTTCTGTATCCTCCTCTTCTTCCACTTCCACTTCCGGTCTGTCCACATCGATCTGAATCAAGCGAATGTGCTTGTATCCGAGTTTAATTTCAAACTCGTCACCTGGCTTTAATCCCATTTCTTGGGTATAATTTGCCCCGATCACGATCGAGCCATTCTTGTGAACGCTAGCGCGATAACTCGCTTCTCGTCCGCGTCCGTCTGCTTTCGACTTCTCTAGCTCAATTCCCTTAGCAGCTAACACTGCATCGTAAAACTCAGCCAAGTTAATCCGGGTTTCTCCACTTTTGCTGACGGTGAAGTAGCCGCAAAGCTTTGCAAGTTCTCTGCGCGGCAAATCGCTGCCTTTGATTTTTTGAAGCAGACCTTTTCCTGTTAAGGGTGCTGTAGCTGTTTCTGCCATTGACCGTACCTCGCTTATTGGACTTTACTTATATCAATTACAACACATTAGATTAACTTTGTTTCACTGTCAATACTAAGAATTCGGAATATAAGATTCTGGGTAAATTTTTGCGGTCTCAAAACCGGGGGTGTAAGTAAGGATACTCGAAGGCAGATCTATTTGCCTTCGAGCAGGTGATGCTTGCCTAAGCGTCAAGGGCGCGATCGCGGGAGGAATTATTGTCGCAAATTAAATGCTTTACTTTTTTACAGTAAAGTCTGTTCCCAACTTTCACCAATCCCCGATCCAGTCTGCGGTCAAGGTAAAAACCAAAGCACCGATGAATGAAAATACCTAGGGCGCGACACAGGCAAATCTGCCGCCAGCCTTGTTACCGGCGCGGGGTTAAATTTTACCTCAACAAGGCGAGGCAGCACTTGTTCTCGATGCCGCTGCCACCTACTTGTAAACCCTGTTTTTCGGGCAGCGAATCCCCTCAAAACCCCAAATACCGAAGAGCAATCTTCTACTAAGGTGTTCGGCATATATAGCCCATCCACCCTGACGGTTAGGACGCTCTTAATGGCCCTTTCCCCATGGAGTCGATTGCTTCTGACTTCTGAGTTCAGACTTCTTTTTACCCCCCGAGCGCAGCCTTTATCGCCTTCTTCCTTCTCCGTTCTTCCTTCTTCCTTCTTCCTTCTTCCTTCATTCAACATCTGCTATAATTTGCACACAACGCAGTCCGGGGAAGGCAATCCGGTAAAAAAATCAAGGAAATTTCACCTGTTCGTTGAAAGGGTTTTCGCTAAAAACCGATTGAATGGGCGTGGCGGCAGAAACATCGTGCAGCCACCACCGGAGGAATTAGCTGCTGCACCAAAAACATTAGATCTCTTACAAAAATACAAAGCACCACACCCCAGCCCTCCCCGCGAGTTCGGGGAGGGGGTAAGATTATTCTTGTTTCCCCCCGAAGTTCGAGGGGACTTGCGGGGGGTAAATTTGACTTTTGCAAGAGTTCTATTGTCTGTGATGTTCGAGGGGGAGAAGCGGATGGGGGGGGACAAGAACAAGGAATAGGGAATTAAAATATACAATTTATAATGTTCTAGAGGGATTTGTTTCATCGCGCGATCGGGCTGCGCCACTCTTCAACCTTCGCTACTTTCTCAGTGGACTCCGAGGGGGCGATCGGGAAAATCGCCCTCGGAGGGCCACAAGCCAGAGAATTTGACGTTATTTTGACAGGGCAATTGAAAAAGACCGACTTAAATGCAGTACAGCTTAAATATTGGTTTCAACACAAATTAGCACTTACCGCTCATCAACCCGGTTTCTACCCAAAATCAGAAGCTGGGAAATTTGCGTATCTAGGAAGAAACCGAGTTTTTCGTCAAGAGAGTAGGCGCCCAACTGTCGATCGAGCATTCGTCCCAGATGCGATCGAGCAGCAGCCGATCGCGAATTGCCAAGGACAACCGCAGTTAATTTCGCTCCCAAGCAAGCGAGCCCAAACTCAGCTCCGGGCGATCGGTTGTTGCTTCTGGGTTAGGAACTGTAACTTAATTTATGGACAAAGCTACCCATCCTTAACTATTTGGGTAGCTTTTTGAGCAAATTGTGGCGGCGCGAGACTATTTGCCCGTAGTTCAATTTGTTTTTGCCTCCGTGCCATTGGATGACAGATGTGG
>NZ_JAEQCX010000096.1:0-31730 GCF_020738035.1 Microcoleus sp. PH2017_28_MFU_U_A | reverse complement strand
TAAATTCAATGTATTCTTAATTTTTGGGCTGGGTGGGGGCGGGTTTTTATAATTGTCGTTGGGTGTCATATATTTCGGTGAACCCGCCCCTACAGGATGGTGATATAATATTCGATATTGTGTTGATTACAAAAAAAAATATGAAATACAATCCCAATATTCATCATCGTCGTTCTATTCGTCTCCCCGGATATGATTACAGCCAACCTGGTGCATATTTTGTGACAATTTGTATTTGGCAACGTCAGTGTATATTAGGTGACATTGAAGAAGAAAATATGCTATTAAGCCGTTACGGTGAAGTAGTCAACTTTAATTGGTTTAATCTCAAGACAGTATATCCTCATATAGAATTAGATTCTTTTGTCATTATGCCGAATCATTTTCATGGAATCATCATCATAGAAAATCAGGATAAACGTCATGGGTTATCGGAAATTGTGAGAGGTTTTAAAACATTTTCTTCCAGTCGTATCAATCAACTACGCCGTGTTTCAGGAATCCAGGTATGGCAAAGGGGTTATTACGAACATATTATTCGCGATGAGACAACGTTTGCCAAAATTCAGGAATATATTATCAACAATCCGTATAAGTGGGAAACCGATGAAATGTACCCATCTAAAAAGTTTTGCAATTCCAAGAGAATCAATATTAAATTAGACAGTAAAAATGTATTATTGATGAATTTACGATCTTAAAAACAGAATTCGTAAGGGCGGGTTCGCCAGCGAAGTTGTCACTCACAAACAATCTCAAAAACCCGCCCAACCCAACCAATAAGCCCCAAAAACCTCCCCGCTACATGGTTGAATTCAATGTATTCTTAATTTCTGGGTGGGTGGGGGCGGGTTTTTATAATTGTCGTTGGGTGTCATATAATTCGGTGAACCCGCCCCTACAGGATGGTGATAAAATATTCTTTATCGTATTTTATGCCCAAATTCGTAGGGGCGGGTTCGCCACCGAATTTGTCACTCACAAACTATCTCAAAAACCCGCCCCAACCCAACCAATAACCCCCAAAAACCTCCCCGCCACATGGTTAAATTCAATGTATTCTTAATTTTTGGGCTGGGTGGGGGCGGGTTTTTATAATTGTCGTTGGGTATCATATATTTCGGCGAACCCGCCCCTACAGGATTGTCCTGATATTGATTGTCAATTAATTTATTATCATCATATCATCTACTAACAAAAACCATGAAATCAGCGGACAAAAACAATCTATTTTTCCTAACATTCCTCTCCTTCAGCACCTTAGCAACTTGGGAAACAGGACTTTTCACCCCATCCCAAATAGCCACAGCCCAAATCACCCCCGACACTGACGGCACGAATACTCAAATCACCCCCAGTGGCAACCAATTTAACATCCAAGGCGGCCAACAATCCAGCGACGGTACAAATCTATTTCACAGTTTCCAACAATTTGGTTTAACTCAAGGACAAACTGCTAACTTTATCTCAAATTCCAACATCCGCAATATTTTAGGGCGAGTTGTCGGCGGCGATGCTTCCATAATTAACGGCTTAATTCAAGTTACGGGCGGCAATGCCAACTTATTTTTAATGAATCCGGCGGGGATTGTTTTTGGTAAAAATTCGAGCTTGAATATTCCCGGTTCTTTCACCGCAACGACTGCGACAGGAATTGGTTTCGGCAATAACTGGTTTAATGCTGTTGGCGCGAATAATTATGCACAATTAGTCGGAAATCCGAACAGTTTTGCTTTTACAAATCTACAGCCGGGAGCAATTATCAATTTAGGTAGTTTGGCTGTGAAACAGGGACAGAGTTTAACTTTGTTGGGCGGCACGATTGTGAGTACGGGACAACTTGCTGCACCCGCAGGCAATATTATTGTTGCTGCTGTACCCGGTCAAAACTTAGTGAGAATTAGTCAGCCAGGAAACTTATTGAGCTTGGAGATTCAACCGCAATCTGTGGCTGGTAGTTTGCCTCAAACTTGGGTGTTGCCAGTTACATCTTTGCCACAGTTGTTGACGGGTGAAGGGATAAGTGTAAGAGAAGTGACAGTTAATTCTCAAGGAGACGTAGTATTAACTGGTTCGACGACTCAATTAAAAAATGGAGATGCTTTTTTCAACGGAACTATTAGTACGTTATCTACAACTGATAAAATCAACAGTGGCTCCGTACTTTTACAGGCTCTCGGTAATATTATTACAACAGATATTAATACTAAATGGTTCGGTGCATTAGGCAGGGGAAATTCAGGCAATATCACTATTACCAGCACAGCAGGAGGCATAAACACTACTGCTGGCACTTTATCTAGTTATTCGTATAATGGCAATGCTGGTAATATAACACTCAATGCTCAACAAAATATTGTCACTGCTAGTTTAGAATCAGCACTAGATCAATATGTCACTGGTTATGTCAAAACAGGAAACTCTGGTAATATTTCGATTACTAGCACGGGAGGCTCCATCGATACCAGTGCTGGAGGTTTAGACAGTAGAGCAAATAATGGTAATGCCGGTTCCGTTACTCTACAAGCTAAGAATAATATTACTACTGCTGAGATAATAACTCTTCTCTTGGGCGGGACAAGTGGCAATAGTGGCAATATTTCGATCGTAAGTACAGAAGGAAGCATAAATCTTAATGGTGGTAGCTTACATAATAAAAATTCTCAACCAGATAATTTTGCTTACAAATTAGATACAGGAATTACATTCGGAAAAGGAGGTTCTATTTATCTAGAAGCTAAAAATGATATTACAACTGGCATAATTTATACTAGAGTCACTAATAATGGCGTAGGGATTAGCGGCAATATTTCTATTTTAAGTCGAACAGGAAATATTAATCTCAGTGGTACACAGATATCAACCAATTCTGACAATAATAACGGTGGTGTAATCAGATTGGAGGCTAATGGCAATATTAATGGTTATCAAATTTCTACGACTGGTAGGCAAGAAGGTGGTGCAATAAGTCTCAAGAGTGGTGGTTCGATCAATTTGGATTCGCTCAATGCCGATGGTGAAAACAGCAAAGGTGGAAATATTACGGTTCAAGCTCAAAATGGTATTCAAATATCACCGGGTAATCCAATTTTTTCTCGTTCTTCTGGGGGAAATGGTGGTAATATCACATTATTTAATACTAATCAAAATATAAGCATTGGTAGTGCAAATACCGAGTCTAAATCACAAGGTGGCAATATTGACATTACTAATACCAATGGTAATATCAATACAAATCAATTGGTTGCCGGTGCTTATGTACCTGCTTCTCCCCCATTCACAACTCAAACGGGTGGTAATATTAATGTAAGTGCTGGCGGCAATATTACTACTACTATTGTTGCGTCACAAGCTCAGCAACAAAGCGGTTCAATAAATCTTAATAGTAATGGTTCTATAAATACTCAAAATCTGTTTACTGTAGGTAATAATAATGGTGGAAATATTACTCTAAAAAGTGGCACTACGATCAATACCACTGCTGGACTGATCAATGCAATGGGTGGTAATAATGGCGGTAATATTTCCCTCGAAGCCACCGGCAATATCAATACAGGCGGAATTGGCAGCGCTCTATTATTAAGCGGATTTAACGCTAATAGTGGTAATCTTCGCATTCAAAGCGGCGGTAATGTTAACACAACTGCTGGCCCAATTTTTACTGCGGCAGCCAATGGTAGAGGTGGAAATGTAGCCATAGATGCTAAAGGAACTATGGCGACTTCTACTATCAATTCCCGCACTTTTTCTACCAATACTAATGTGATTGGTGGCAATATCGATCTCACGGCAAAGGAATCAATTACTGCGGCGGGAAATATCGAGACTAACCGCAATAATATTACATTTAATGCTCCGTTAAGATTGGCGAATGACCTGTCTGTAAAAATCTCTGGTACAGGTGATATTACTTGTAAGTCTACAGTTGACGGGCCTTACAATCTGACGGTTAAACCTGATACGGGAATGGCTCAATTTTTCGCTCCTATCGGTAACGTGACTCCTCTCAACAGCGTCAAAATTGAAAATGATATTACAAGAACGACTGTCGCAATCAATATTTCTACAACTAATAATATTACCACGCAAAATATTACTTCTCCGTTGGGAATTTCTTTGTACAGTGAGAAGGGAGCAATTCAAACGGGGAATCTTAATTCTAGTTCCTCTACTAATGGTGGAAATATTAGTCTAAATGCTGGTGGCAATATTACTGTTAATCAAATTGACAGTCAGAGCATGGGTAATGGTAGAGGTGGAGATATCTATGTTTGGACTGAAAAGTTTTTTCGATCAATCAATTCTTTTTCAGATAGAAATGGGGTTGCTGCTAGCATTTCGTCTGCTGGAGATGCTGGGGATAAAGGCGGTACAATTTTGCTGCGTCACGGCGGTAATGGACTGACGCCTTTTATTGTTGGCGATTCAACAACTAATGGAACTGCTGGTGCTATTACTCGGGGAAATGGCACGTCTTCACAAATTTTGTCTGGTAATAGATATTTTTATACATACAAACAGGATACAGAAAAGATTGAAATTCGATCGACCCCAGAGCCTCAGCCATCACCTACACCGACTCCTTCAGCAACGCCGACTCCTGCGACTGCAACTACTCCAGCGACTGCACCTGCAACTACTCCAGCGACTGCGCCTGCAACTACTCCAGCGACTGCGCCTGCAACTACTGCCTGCAACTACTCCAGCGACTGCGCCTGCAACTACTCCAGCGACTGCGCCTGCAACTACTCCAGCGACTGCGCCTGCAACTACTCCAGCGACTGCGCCAACAACCGCACCAACTCCCGCACCTTTACTTATACCCAGACGCCAGCCACCACAGGGTTTATCCCCCGCCGCAACTCCCACCCCAACACCGGAAAGCCCGATCGCAACTCCCACCCCAACACCCGATCGCCCGATCGCAACTCCCACCCCAACACCCGAAATCCCATCCCAAACACCCGCAATCTCGATCGCAACCCCAACCCCATCCCCAACACCCGAACCCCCGCCGATCGACCTTTCCCCCATCCAAGAACTGCTAAACACCAATTTCTTCACGCTTCCGCCCCGCACAACCCGCACACAGCCCTCAGCCCCAACAATACCAAGCGCGAGCGATCGCATACCCGCCGCACCCACAATTCCCCCGATCGCCCAACTCACCGCCCCGATCGCACCTCCAAGCTCGATCGCACTTGGAGGTGCGATCGCACCTCCAAGTGCGATCGCACCCAATCCAACACCCGCACCCCTACAATCGCCTGACAATCCCTCTGTAGCAGCAATTCCACCTGTAATTGCACCCTCTTTCTCTCCCATTCCCGCACCCATTCCCCCAGCCGCAGTAGCACCCGCCCAAAGCGAAAATCCGCAACAAGATTTAGCTTATTTAATTGGCAATTTATTAGGAGCAAAAACCACTATCACCCCAAATCCTGAAACAGGAAGCAGCACTTTTAACTGGGCATTTACTGATCCAAAGAACAACTTTTCCCTCACACCACCGCCCGTTGAAAAACCGAATCTTACTTTAATAACGCCTCCTGAAAACCCGCCAGAAAAACCGCCCGAACTTGGTTCTTCTGCTACAGAACAACCCGATGGCTGGATAGTCTTAACTCCTACTCCTGCGCCTACTATTGAGCCACCCGTTGAGGCGATCGAGCCTAATTCCTTGGCAAGCATTCCCGAAACTACTCCGCCGCCAACTCCAGCACCCGCACCAATTCCAACTCCAGCACCCGCACCAATTCCAACTCCAGCACCCGCACCAATTCCAACTCCAGCACCCGCACCAATTCCAACTCCAGCACCAACTCCAGCAGCCCAAACTCCCCCACCCGCAAATATTCCCAATCTTTTTCCCTTAGAAATTAGCAGATTTAGCGTTGAACAAGCTTTAGATCAAGGCAATGCTGATGAGGCTATTGCCTTAATCGATAAACTCTTTGAACAAGACTATGAAAACTACTTTAAAGAAGATTTTACTGACAAAAGAGTCAATGTTGAGTATATCAGAGAAACTCTGAAAACAATTAAGACAGAAACCGGAAAACAAGCCGTAATCGTTTATGCCTTCGCCAGTCTCGAATCATTGTCGCTAATATTAGTAGTTCCCGAAGGCCCTCCAATTCTGAAATCTATTAAAGTCAATCGTGTAAACTTGAATAAAATCGTAAATGAATTTCAAAAAAATATCTCAAATCCAGATAGTCTTGAAGATAAAGACTTGGCAAATGCGAAGCAACTTTATGATTTATTTGTTGAGCCAATTTCTAAAGAATTAGCAGAATTAAATATAGATACGCTAGTTTTTTCCTTCGATGCAGGTTTGCGACAATTGCCCATAGCAGCTTTGCACGACGGGGAGCAATTTCTAGTACAAAAGTACAGCCTCGGCTCAATTCCCAGTGTCAGCTTGACTAGCACTAATTATGAAAGCTTAAAAAACGCTCAAGTTTTAGCAATGGGCGCTTCCCAATTCCCCCATACTAATAAACCAAAGTTGCCTGCGGTGCCGATCGAATTATCTGCGATCGCCGGTACCAGAAGCAACAGCCAAAATGCTGGTGAATTACCGCTGTGGCGCGGCCGCTTTTTTCTCAATCAAGATTTTACCGTGGAAAATCTCACCAAACAGCGGCGGCAGCAACAGGCTTTTGAGATTGTTCACCTAGCTACTCACGCCAGCTTCCCGCAACATCAAAACGGACGCAAGGAGGCTGAAATTGACCTGTGGAACCGCTCTTTGGCTCTGGATAAATTTCGGTTGGCGAAGTGGTACGATCGCAGGCAAGTACAGTTATTGGTGTTGAGTGCGTGCGAAACTGCGATCGGCGACAATACAGCAGAAATGGGTTTTGCTGGACTGGCAGTCCGCAGCGGTGTAAAATCAGCTTTGGCGAGTTTGTGGAAGGTTAATGATTTCGCGACTTTGGGGCTGATGACTGAGTTTTATGCTAATTTGCGATCGACTCCCATTAAGGCTGAAGCCCTCAGACAAGCTCAACTGGCGATGATTCGCAAACAGGTCGCGATTAAAGATGGTAAGTTGGTGGGGAGTCAAAAAAGGGCGATCGATCTTACTCGGGCCGGACAAGTACCAAATTCAGATTTATCTCATCCCAAATTTTGGGCCGGATTTACACTAATTGGCAGTCCTTGGTAATCAGCTAGCGCGCATCTAATTTTAATACCAAATTGTCAAAAAATCTTTTTTGCAAAAATGAGATGCTCCAGGCCAAACGTAAAACTAAACTCTTTAGCCAAGCAAAAACCATGAGCAACTTTACTAAAATATTCAAGTCAAAAGATAAATCCTCAATCACCTTGAGTTTAGAGGAATCCGTCGCGGCCATCGCACTTGTCGCAGCGGAGGCTAATTCCCCTGACGCCGATGCAGATATCTTAGAAAGCATACTTTGGGATTCAGAAATATTTGCTGAATTCTCGGAAGATGATATGTCAGAAATGTTTCAACATTTGGCAAATATTATCGCGGAAGATGGTTTGGGAGGATTATTTAATACCGCCCATGAATCACTTCCAAATGAGGTGGTTTTGGATACTTTTGCCATTGTCGTAGCAATGTTTGTCGTAGATGATGAAGTGTCGAAAAAGCACCGGGATTTTCTCAAGGAATTTCAAGAAGTATTAGGTGTAGACGATGAGGAAGCCGAAGAAATTATCGGGGATGTAATTGCTGCATACTCCCACCTAGAAATCGAAGAGGCTGATTTCGATTTAGAAGAGGAGCCGTTGTACCTGTCTGCTAAACGCAATTTTACTGTCTCAATTCCAGTTGACAAGCAACGAGGCGGTAGGATTGATGATGGAGAAGGCTATGTTGCATTTTCTGATGACTTTGGTGTTTTGCTGAAAATTGATTATTTCCAGACGGCTAGCGAAGTGGAAAAATTAATCGAGTCAGCGGGCGAATGGGCTTATCTTACTTCGTTTCTTAACAAGTTTATTGACGATCAAATTCTCGCTAAATTTGCTGATTCTAAGTTGCTCTACACTGAATATTTAGAAGATGAAGAAGCTTATTTTGCAGTGGTCGATTTACCGGGGAGTGCAACTCTCAGCGTGCAAGAAAAAGATGCCGCAGCTACTAAAGTGGATGCTTACCGGGGATTTATGGCTTTTATAGTTGACGATTTTTGCTACACGGTAAGTTGTCAGCGAGTTTATCAGGCTAAGGATGAATTGGGTTCTCTTGAGTCGGAGGTTGAGGGCGTTATGAACAAGATTTTTGACTTTATTGAGACGATCGAATTTTCTGAGGGCGAATAAACATGATTTATAGCGGATTGAGGGAAAGATTAAGTATTGATGAATCAATCGCTCAATCGCTCAATCAAAAATTTCTGTAGGGTGCGTCGCCAGGAGATTTGCGCTTGAATGCTAAAGATTTACCGAGGCGACACACCCGAAGAAACTTCTAGATATTAGAGTAGAGGTTTTTTGCATTGACACTCTCAGCGCTCTTCGCGACTGAGATTCTTAAGAAATTTCGTTCTTAATATCCCTATTGCTAGGGTTCCTGGGCGCAATCCTATTGCCAAAAAATGGCGGGCTGCTATCCTTGCCTTTGGGCAAGCTCCTCAAGCGTTTAAGGGGCTCGGGCCCTTGGTAACGCGAGAGTCCCCGCGTACCTTTAATATATGGTAGGCATTTGCTTCCCAGGTTTACACCTGTGTATCCATCCCAATAAGAGAGTGTAACGGCAAAAGACCTTTTTACACTGCTAAAAATGTTAAGAATTAAGAAAAATTCACGGCGGTTAAAACCGCCCGTGCCACTTTCATCTCAGGTCTAAAGACTCAGAGTTTTCCGCTTGCCGAACTTTTTTTATAAAATAGTGCGATCGAGAATTCGGCTGTTTTGACCAATTCTCGATCGCACTTCCAACTCAAATCACTCAACCGCAGTCGAGAGATAGCAGCAATTAGTGGGCCCTTGCGACTAATTAGTAGTCTGAGCTTCCACCAATCTTTGCTTGAGTTCTTCCAAAGCGCTCGCCCAGCGCGGATCTGGCTGCACCGAACCGGAATCAGCACTCGAAACCGTTGTTGTTGACTGATTGCGGCGAGACTTGTTGTTATCACCGCGACGGCGATTGCTTTTGCTAGAACCGCCACCTCCACCTTGGGTAGGAGGAGCCGAGCGCTGCTGTTGCTGCGGTGCAGGGACTGGCTGCGACGGCGACGATGATGCCAACTGCGGGGCAGCAGGCGATGATGACTGTTGCTGATCGTCTTCGCCCTTCTCAGATTTACCCTTAGAGCGGGGTAAGGCCTTCTCTATTTTCAGGGGGTTTTCTTTGAACATCAAGCCGTTGTATTTCTCAATAACTTGATCTGCTTGTTCGTCGGTTAGCACCGTCACAAAGCCAAATCCTCTGCATTTACCAGTTTTGCGATCTGTAATTACCTTTGTGGTAACAGATTCGCCTTCGGGTGCAAAAACTTCTTGCAATTCTAGGCGATCGAGTTCCTTCGGTAGATTACCAACATAAAGACGAATAGACATGAAAAATTCCTCCAGATTGGGATTTTAATTAGTTTGCTCGAACAAAATTACCTGAAGTCAAATCAATATTGACCGCAGGGAAACACCGCATAACCACAGAATTTGCACATTCCTCCCACCAACCTTGACAGCTCCCCCCACCTTTTAGAACAAAAAGATGATTTACTCTGATCGTGCCGGAACTGAACCGCCAATGCAGAGAGCTTTTAAATCTCAGGTTGTTGTGTAAACTTTTAGTCATCACTCAAATGTTTAGGCTATTGGCTGTTCTGTATTACTTGCTTCCGGTTTTGATTCAGAATGTTTATAGCCAGCGCCGTGTAGAAATTTATGTCCAAGGATGTCAATTGCGAGCGATCGGAATGCCAGTATTCAGTCTAATACAGTGAGGGAGAAAATCGCTAACATTTTTTCAGCCAGTAATCTTACCTCACTTCTAATCTCGCTCCTAATGTTGAGGACTACTCATTTACCCGGTATCCCTCAAATCGGGCCCGGCAGCGTCCGACCATTCTTTAAAGGTATCACAGCCTTGGTAACAGAGCTAGTTATTTAGCAAGATTTCATGCTGTATTGAACGAAAACCGTATCTGAATCACTTTTCTGAATTCATTCCGCAGAGCTAAATTCGCTGTCGAAAAAAAACAGCCGACAGGCGGCTGGCTGAACTTGCTGTGTTGGGAGGTTGACAATTTTTACGCAATGCCTTATCGATTTTAGCCAATTGAAGTTATTGCGCTATTTGGTTCAATCCGATTCATGTAAACAAATGTAACAGAGTGTTGGCAAAAAAGCAACTTTTCTTTACGAAGGGTTGACAGTTGACAGTTGTCCGGCTGGGGGTTGTCCGTCACATTCCATAAAGGTACGTTGTTGCGCTTCAGCGCTCTTTCATATAGACAAGAGCGCTGAAGCGCAACAACGTACCTTGTCTCATCTTCCGCCTTGGATAATGATGTACGCGCCCCAAACAGCAGCAGCAAAGGCCAAAATCGCAGACCAAATCGGATGTCCGCTGTCACTAACGAGTCCTTCTTGACTGCGGAGAGTTTCTAGGTCGATCGCCACAGTAGCACCCCGACGCAACCAACCAGTCGCCACAACCGGTTTTCCGATCAAATCACTGGGGCGAGTCGTCTGTTTGAGCAACAATGGGTACAAAGAGCCGATCGGGCCAATCATCGAAACATAGTGCAACCTCACCAAACCCGTCGCCGTTTGCAAAATCAAATCCTGTCCCAGCCAATTGTCAATACCAGGTCTACCCAAAAGTTGCCCGGAAAGGCGCACAGGTTGAGCATCTAGCGGTAGAGTTTTCGAGTTTGACAAAATTTCTAGTAAACTTGGTGAAGTGGTTTCTCGTGGCGTAATGTCGGGGAAAAAATAGTTAATCCGCATCAAAGTACCGAGACAAAATCCGATCGGCAAACAGCCCCAAAGAATCGATCGATCGCCCAAAAGCCAATCCAATTGCCAAATACTCGTCTTGGAAAACAGCCAGCTAACCATCCACAGCAGTGCAACAATCCCCAGACTCATCGGAATCCCAAAAAACGGCGCACCTTGTAAAAATAGTTTTGAGTCTTTAAATTCGAGTATGGATTTAAACAGAGATAATTTTCCTGTTTTGGGTTTTTCCGGCGACAGACTCGCCAAATCTAACTCAGTCTCCAGTTTCCAGAATTGAGCGTAGAGTTCCAACAGCTTGAAACGCTCTCCCATCAAAGGATGCGTGCTGTTAATTGTCAACCAAATGCGTTCTCGATTGGTGACATCCCAGAGCAAAATCTGTTTTAGGGGCGCGCGTAATGCAGCACTACCAAAGGTTACAGCTTGTGCGACGCCGACGGGTAACAACAAATCGAAACTTTCGAGGAAAAAGCTAGTTTGTTTTTGCTGTTCAATATTTGCAGCAATGCCGATCGCAATTTTAGTTAGTGCTCGCGTCAAACCGTTGGGATTGCCGGTAATTTCTGCGGAAGTGCGATCGCTAAAATATACTCTACGGCGCGACAACCACAACATCGGCCAACGCAGTAATTTATAAATTCCGTAACTGGTAGCAGAAATTGCGGCGGTGACAACTCTCACAGTACGACGCAAAAAGTCGATCGTCATTAAATCGCACAACCGCTCGCCCCAGTATGCAGTCTGCCAATATATAAGGTAAGGAATCTGAAGCACCAACATCGCCAGCGACATCGGCGCAAAATCCCAGTGAGAAATATGCGCCAACTCCCGCGCGAAAATAGTGGCAATTTCATCATCCGTCAATTGATCTAACAGCCCTTGACTGACAGCAATCCGAGCAAAACGGGGCAAACAGCCGTAACTGAAAGCTACAGGAACATTGAGCGGTAAGAGTTTCAGTACAGGCGTTGGCATATTTTGCTTGGTGCCAAAACTGCGGAGTACGCGCGTCGCTTCCTTGCTGTGCTTGGATAAAACTGAGCCGCGCAGGGTTTCGATACCGCAAAAAAGTTTTAGCAGGGCGTCTGTCAGCCAGGGAGAAGACGCCAAAAGCAATCCGAAAAGAATCTGGAGGAAGAAAGTTGGATCTCGGTAAAAAAGCTGAATTGGCTGAAAAATTGGCAATCTAGTAAATATGTAAAGCTGAACTAATAGAGCATTGATGTTTGTCAGCAGGAATTGTAGGACTAATCGGGCTAGAAAAAATAGGGCGATCGCACTTCCAACTGCTTCGATCCGAAAATTCAGCAATTTTAGCGGTTTGAGGGGGCGCGGACTTTTGGTGCGCCCCGCTTGGCGCCAAGTAAGTTCGTAGGTATCTGGGGTGGCGAATCCGGGGATATCTGTTGGGGAACCGGAACTGTTTTCGCCGCTAGTTTCTGTATCGGTTGCGGTTGTTGTAGGGGCGGTGTCCCCGTGCTCGCCCTCTTGTGTCGGGTGAATCGGCGGTTTGGGGGGTGGAGGTGGCGGTGAAATATGTGTGGATTTGGTGTTTGCTGGGGCGTTAGTCGGCTCTAAGGGTGAAAATCCGGTTTTTTTGTCTGCGGTTGGTCGAGCGCCCTTAAGCGTTTCCTTCCGCGATTCCGTTGCTGAATCAAAGGCGACAAAGCCGGTTTCTGGGGGAGTTTCTGGGGGTTTTGGGGGGGTTAATTCTTTTAAAGTGCGATCGGCCCAGGTTTTGATTTGGGTGTTGGGGATGTTGGTGAGGGAAGTGCAAAGGGCGATCGCGCTTTTGAGATTTCCGGTTGCTTTGTATGCCACGACTAATCCCATTTGGGCGCGGATTCCGGGCGGTTGATTTGCTGCGGTTTGGCTGACGGATTCCAAAAGGGCGATCGCGCTTTGGTAATCCTTTTGTTTCAAAGCAGCTAACCCAGCCTCTAGAGACTGTTTCAGAGATGAATCCGCCGAATTTTGATTGTTTGGAGATGCCATAACTGTGATTGCGATCGCGTCTTGTCTAAGATAACCTCACCCGAAGGCAATTCGGCAACTATCAATCTACGGGATGTCACGGATCTTGAGGGAAGATGGCCGAGGTATCCAATGAACATATTTTCCTTAAAACGAGTGGGATGGGCTTCTAGCCCGTCCCGTATTTTCCTTAAAACAATGAGTGGGATGGGCTTCTAGCCCGTCCCAAATCTAAAAAATAAATACAGTATAATTTATCAAATCAGGCTTAAATACTTTTATTTCTTCAGTCCGCGAAGGCGGACTTTGTTCGTGTAGTCGCGATTTCAAAAGAGACTGTTGGCGAATCAAGAAAGGGTTTCACCCATCACCCCTCAAAAAGGTGTTTCTGGACTAAATATCTAATTGACCATGTAGCTGTTAACTACAAATAGCGAACGCAAATACTGACTTCCAGAGGTGAGGGGTGACGCCCCATGAATTCGCCAACAGTCTCTGGTGATAGGGAAATTGATATTTTTTCAGCTTGCATTATCTTAGCAATTGGTAATTACAAAGATTCTTTATTAAGAATCGCACAATACCCACAAAAAGTCGATCGCGATCGCAGAAACTGGGTTTTTTATAGTCGCGTGGAGCCTGAGAAACCGGGTTTCTTTGGAAAATCTCATGAGGATGCGTAAATTATCGTAGAAACCCGGTTTCTTGGATGGTGGGGCGATCGCATGGGCTAGAATGAGTCAAATGTGTCGATCGCACTTTCACAGAGCTGGCAATGCCAACCCTACGTTTTCTCTAATTTGCTACAGAGTAGCTAACTCTGAGGACTCCTTTCTGGGATTTAATTTTAGTCACTTCTACTTCTCTCAACCTGCCAAGAGACTTAGGATGTGTTCCACCACATGAAACAGCAGGAAAATTTCCGATCGCAATCTTGCGACTGCCGTAAGGATCGCCCTTGACTTGTACAGGTAGATTTTCAATGATTGCCTCTGCCAGATCGGATTTCAAGCTTTCTTGAACCTTCTCAATGGGTGGTAAATTTCCTGAAAATTCAACTCGTGATTGTCCTGGCCAATGATGCCCTCCTGTTGCTTGCAAATCGGGGAAACTTTTCTCAATTAATGCTGCAATCAAATGACCTGCAACATGGTGATTGGAATGAATCAAACGATTGTTGATATCGATTGAAATATTTACCTCCTGCCCAACTTCGAGATTTCCGAAATCTGAAACGTAATGATCGACATAGTTATCAGAATGAGAGGCATGAGTGACAAGAACATTGTCAATCAACCCAATGTCAGATTTTTGTCCGCCCCCTTGAGCGTGAAAAATAGTTCGATCGAGGCGAATAATCCGTTGCTCGCCATTAATCAATTCAACAATCTTTGCAGTTGCTTCCGAAAGGTCTGAGTCTTCTAGGTACAGCTTAAGAGTGGTCACAATGAAAACCTCTAAATTAAAGTGTAAAAAACAGTAGTCATTAGCTCCAGTAAGAGAGCGGACAATTGAAAGAACGAAAACCAATAAAGCAAGAGCTACTCAAGCGTCCGCCAACACCAACACGCGATACCGAATGAAGATACCGCGAGTTAAACAGTATTAGATCGCCAATCTCTGGTTGAATTTCAAGCTTAGGAGGGCCAATCTTTTCAGGGTCAAATCCGTAGGCGTCTTCACGACGGCAATGTGATAAATTTTCGGGAAGCATAGAAGCATCCCATAATAACAAGCGACCTCCTGACTCTGGCATATTGAGGTAAACGTTTGCCGCAAGCTGAATCCGAATTTCTCTTGCGCGTGGATTGAAATTGGAATCCTCTTGAATATTGTCATTGTGAGGGAAAATGTAAGACCCTTCTTTAAGAAGACGAGTCAAGCCGACAAACATAGGTAAACCATCAATATTTTCGAGATGTGCTCCGGCGGGCCACACTTCGTCTAAGTTAAGTCGCAGTCGATCGATTGGTGAATAGTAAGGATCGAAAATTTCTCGAATTTCTCGAATGTTGTATCCAGCTTGGGCGTAGTATTGCTGCCAATGTACTGGGTCGTTGTGTGTTTCGTAATAGGAAAGACGATCGCGACCAATCTCTGCCGCACCAACAGTTGAATAGACTCCCATTCGTTCTTCACTAGACAACCGTTCTTGAACTCGTTGACAGAAAATCTCAGGATAGTAATGACGAACTCGAATAGCAAGCAATTGACCTTTTATGAGAGATAGAATTGCCTCAGAGTTAAGCACTGTTTCTAAATTTAAAAAACCATCTTCACCTGTCTTTGTTTCTGTAGTTTGTGCCAGCATGACCAGATTCCTTTAAGAAGTGTATAGTTTGGATTGGTTTGAGCCTAAGTGTTAGATACAAGAATTGCGGGGAGTAAGAACTTTGCTGTTAACAAAGTTTCTTGCTCGATTACGTTCTACGATATAGACTTATTTTTTAATGAGCTAGTCTTTTTTGTATCAACTTTCAAGAACACTATTAATACTTTCCGATCGCCCTATTAACACTTTGAATACAAAAAAAATATGTTGAGATACCTAATATCCGCAATTGATAAGGGTTGTGGTCTTGTTAGAGATCGGGTGACTAGCTAAAAAGCGCATGAGTCTTTTTTGAACTAAAAAGTATCATTTGGTGTTTCGTTGCCATGAAGCGATCGCACAAAGGTCAAACTTGTTTTACCAAAAACCTTGTAATGGCAACTGTTTTGACGCTACACTAAACCAACGTTAAAAAGTATCTTTTGGTATATGGCCGACGATCGCACAGCAATGGTCAATTGGGTCAAAAAAGCTTTGTCAGCTTTTCAAAATCGTCCTTTAACTGATGCCCAGTGCAGTCTGATCGATCAGTTTTTGCAGGGCAAGACGATCGAGAATGCTGCGAAGGATAGCGGTTACAGTGTCATCCATGCCAAACGAGTCAGCGCGGACATCGGTGAGGCGATCGCCCTGGAAATGGGAGAATCGAAGCGAGTCAATAAGTCCTCCTGGTTGCCGAAGATCCGGGACTACTTGCAACAGCATCCAGAGTCCGATGCTGTAGAATATGAAGGGCCGATCGCACATCCCTCAATACCCAACCAGAATTTCGTGGGACGCGCAGAGGCGATCGCCTCCCTCAACACCCATATCAACCAAGGCGCAAAAATCATCGTCATCCAAGCTACCGGCGGTGTCGGCAAAACCACATTGGCCCACGAATATCTCAACTCTCAGGGTTTTGACTTAGTGCTAGACCTCCCAATGGCCAAGGAAAAAGATAATATTCAACTTGTAGATAGTGTAATTGAAGGATGGCTGAAACAAGACTTTGATGAAGAACCAGGGCGAGAGTTTTGGGAGATGTTGCGGCGGCTAAAGCGGCAACTTCAAACTCGCAAAATAGGCGTGTTAATTGATAACTTAGAACCCGCACTAGATGGACAAGGCAGATTTATTGAACCCCATCGCCGCTATGTTGAATTATTGCGAGTTTTGGCCGATCCAACAGTGCAGTCTGTGACGCTGATAACCAGCCGTGTTCGTCTGTGCGAATCTGATGTAAATGTTGCTCACTATTTACTGCCGGGATTGGATGAGCAAGCGTGGCAGCAATTTTTTATGAGTCGCCATATTAATATAGATATTCCCACACTGAACGCGATGCACAAAGCTTATGCAGGAAATGCTAAAGCAATGGGTATCCTCTGCGGTGCAATTCTAGAAGATTTTGATGGAGATATGGTAGCTTATTGGCGCAATAATAGTGGCTATCTGTTGGTTAAGGCTGATTTAGAAAACTTAGTAACCAGTCAGTTTGATCGCCTGCAAGAACTTAACTCAGAAGCCTATCGACTTCTCTGCCGTTTGGGATGCTATCGCTATCAGGATGTGCCGACTGTCCCGACTGAGGGATTATTGTGTTTGTTGTGGGATGTGCCAGAACCACAGCGCAGACGGGTGATTGAATGTTTGCGAAATCGCTCTTTGGTAGAGTTTAATAATGGAGAATATTGGTTGCATCCGATGATTCGGGAAGAGGCGATCGCACGTTTGAGAGCAAGTGAAGATTGGGAAGATGCAAATCGCAAAGCAGCAGAGTTTTGGACGGACAGTGTTAAGACAGTTGAAACTGTAAAAGATGCACTGAGGGCTTTTGAGGCTTACCATCACTATGTAGAGATTAATGACTTTGAGAAAGCCGGCAACGTAATTGTTACAAGGAGAGGTTCTAATTGGCAGCAATACGGAGAAGTTCTGGGACTTTCCTTTTATAGGTTAGGTTTGTTACAACCCATGATTTACTCAATTAATTTAATTATTGATCGGGTTATAAATGCCTTTACACTTGGAATTTTGTATAATTTATTGGGTGATTTATACTGGCTCATTGGAAGTATAAAGGCAGCAATAGAATTTCAATCATTATCATTAAATACAGTAGAAAAAAGCCTTTTACATATGAAAATTACTGATTCAAGATATGTTGAGATGCAAAGGCTGAAAATATGGTCTTTATTTAATACGGGTCTTTGTAAAATTGACTTAGGAGAAATTGAAGCAGCTATCATTATTTTTAAGAAACTAGAATTAAGCGTTAATGTAAATAACGCTCACGAAAATGGTGTATACAAAAATATAAAAGATTTTTTATATTGTTTAGCATTTTTGAACTCATGTTTAGACTTTAAAGAGATTGCTATGAGTTATACAAAACAAGCAGAAGCAATAATTTATAAAATAGATTATAGTTGTTGTAGTCAAGGATATAGCTTATTGTTTATGGGTCTAACCTATAAAAATTTAGGAGAAGTTGACAAATCTTTTGAAATGTTCCACCAAGCGATCGCATTTGCCGAAAAAACTCACTACACTCAGGTTAAAGCCAAGGCTCTAAGTGGTATGGCAGAGCTTTATCGAGAACAATCCGATTTTACAACAGCGCTTTCCCATCATTCAGAATCGATCGCACTTCTAGACAAAATCGGCGCAAAATGCGATCTAGCCGAGGCTCATTATCAGCGTGCCTTAACTCACCAAAAGATGGGTGATGCCAAGAAGAGTCAGACTCTGTTTCAAGAGGCGATTCGACTCTTCAATGAAATGGAAGCACCGAAGCAAGTTGAGAAAGTGCGACAGGCCAGAGGTAAGAGCGATGAAATTTAGTTTTGGATAGATAAATACCCTCTTAGTCCGCGGAGGCGGACTTCGTTTGTGTAGACGCGGTTTCAACCGCCGAGTCATAAAGAAGATAAATTTCCCCAGATTTAGTATCGCGCACTCCGACCAAAGAAACCGGGTTTTTACCAAATCTTTCGACTGCGACGAAGTATTCTCAAAAAAACCCGGTTTCTGGACTCCCATGCGTAATTCCTACTAAACCAAAGCCTGTCGCTGAGCCTCCAACAATTCCTGAATCCCAGTTTCTGCCAAATCCAAAATTTGATTTAACTGACTCCGACTAAAACTTCCCTCTTCCGCAGTTCCCTGAATTTCAATAATGTCCAAATCCCCATTCATCACCACATTACAATCAATTTCCGCCGCCACATCTTCCAGATAATTCAAGTCTAAAAACGGCTCGCCTTCCAAAAGTCCCACAGACACGGCCGCCACTTGGCGAATCAAAGGCGATCGCACTAAATCACCTTTTTGCACCAACTTATTCAAAGCATCAGCCACAGCCACAAACGCGCCATTGATAGAAGTCGTGCGAGTCCCAGCATCCGCTTGCAACACATCAGCATCTACAAGAATCGTTCGATCGCCCAAAAGTTCCATATCCAAGCACGATCGCAAACTCCGCCCAATCAACCGCTGAATCTCTTGAGTGCGCCCCGATAACTTCATAAACTCCCGCTCTTGTCGCTGCGGTGTAGAGCCTGGTAACATTCGGTACTCCGCCGTCAGCCAACCTTTTCCGGTATTCTCCAGAAACCTAGGCACTCCCGGCTTAATCGTAACGCTGCACAGTACCTGAGTATCGCCACTTTTTGCTAGCACCGAACCGCTAGCAAATTTGTTGAATTCGCGATCGAAACTAATCGGACGAAGTTGATTTGGTTGTCTACCGTCGGCACGTTTTATGGACATAAAATGGGAATGGGGAATTGGGAATGGGGAATTGGGAATGGGGAATTGGGAATTGGGAATTGGGAATTGGTGTCAATTTAACTTCTAAGCCAGTTACAGACTGCGGTTTAACTATTAAACCTAGATCCCCCCTAGCCCCCCTTAAGAAGGGGGGGACAGGAACCTTCTCAAAGTCCCCCTTCTTAAGGGGGATTTAGGGGGATCTAGACTGAGGTAACAACTAGATTTCTCAAGGCTTTCAGTCTTAACTTGACACTCCTTGGGCATCGGGCATTGGTTTTTTGCCAACAAATAACAAATAACAGCTAACAACTAACTATTAACCATTTTAAGAATATCCTGCTGCACTTCTTCGGGAGATCGATCGCCATTGATAGTTAACAGCTTGTTCCGATGTTCGTAATACTCTAAAATCGGAATAGTGCATTCCTCGTACAAATCGAGCCGGCGCTGCAAAATTTCTGGCTCATCGTCCGATCGATCGCGTTCGATCGATCGACTCAGCAACACCTCAGTCGGAACCTTCAACCAAACCGCCCAATCTAGCTCCTGCGCCAAATCGTCTAACAAAAAATCCAATTCCTCAGCTTGAAAAGCCGTTCGCGGATATCCCTCCAACACCCAGCCATTAAAAACATCCCACAGCAGCAGCCGGCGGCCGATAAATCGAATCAAAATTTCATCGGGAACTAACTCGCCTTTTTCCACATAAGACACGGCCAACTTGCCCAAGTCTGTCTCACCTGCGATTTCCGCACGCAGAATGTCCCCTACTGCAAGCAAAGGAATGCTCAAATTGTCGCACAATAGTTGTGCTTGAGTTCCCTTTCCCGCTCCTGGCCCTCCCAGAATCACCAATCTCACAGTGCCTGCTCCTAGTGCCACGACATTCAAATTCTATGCGATCTGTACCTTTTATTGACAATCCTGGAGCCACCAAGACTCTCATCGCCCGGGTTTTTGGATCTATAACTTCATAACTGTCGGCTTCCCTGCTATATTTCGCTAAAAAAGCAGGCTTCTGCACAAGTGCTTGCTTGAGTTCAAAATCTAATTGACGGCTCCGAATGCTACTGCCGCTAGCTTTTGACAATTTGTATATCTAGCGTTCGATCGGATCTGCGATCGGCCAAGTACACTATATATTGTTAAGCAGGCTCCAGCCACGTGCAGCTCGGAGCAGCAGTCAAGACTTAGTTACTAATTAAATATTGCCCTATGGTTGCTCAGTTACAAACCCCTAAACTCAATTTGACCCACAGCTTGCCCTACACAGTTAAAGGGCTGGTGCAAGTTTTTACAGGCCCGCACCGCTGCTTTTTTACAAATGTTATGGCTCAAGCCCTGAGAATTGCAGGACAGGGATCTCCGGTGTTGGCAGTGCAGTTCCTCAAAGGGGGAATCAATCAAGGGCATCAACATCCCGTGCGACTCGGGCAAAATTTAGATTGGGTGCGGTGCGATTTGCCCCGCTGCATTGAGAATGCGGATTTAGATGAGATCGAAACGCGATCGATCGCACAATTGTGGGAGTACGTTCAAAATGCGGTGCTCTCCGGCAGTTACGCCTTAGTTATTCTCGACGAGTTGAGTTTGGCGGTCAATTTAGGTTTGATTCGGGAGACAGAAGTGCTCGCATTGATTGACAACAAGCCGCACGATTTGGATATTATTTTGACTGGGCCCTCGATGCCGCCAGCAATTTTGGATGTTGCCGACCAAGTTACTGAAATTCGTCGCAGTTAACGACAATAAACAAGATTGCCTGAGTCTTTTTAATCAAAATTTCGGACGGGCGGGACGCCCATTCCACAAGCAAAAAAATTGTGTGTGGGATGGGCGTCTCGCCCGTCTTAGGTATTTTTGCAATATATCTAATGATTTTAGTTGCGATCGCCCGCGCGTGCGATCGCAATTTTTATGTATTTTTTTATGTAAATTTTTATTAGCTCAAAAAAAGAGGCGACCGCTGAGTTCGCGCGAGCGATCGCACGCTACTAAACTAAGGAATAGAAATTAAATAATTTACACATATTTGTGGGATGGGCGTCCCGCCCGTCTTTCCGGGACGGGCGGGACGCCCATCCCACAAGAACAATCAAAAATGTAAGTTATTTAATTTTCATTCCTAAGCAGCAATATTACGCTGGAACTACCGGATCGAACACAACAGTTAACCGGTCGGCCGGAACCATCCGCTTCAGAATTTGCAAGTGACCGTCTGCATCAGACCAACTACGAAACTGACCCACAACCACCTTTTCCACATTCGGAAGCGATCGAACTACAGTCCACGGCTTGAGACGTTTTTCTTGCAACATAATAGAGAAATCTCCTGCATAAATTAGAGCCAAAGCCCGCCCTAATACTTTTCTACGGGTAAGGACTGATCTGTTGGTTCGTAAACTTGCCCTTCTCTCAAAACATATCACAAGAAAAATGGTTTCGCACTATATCTGATTTTCGGTTTTTTTCTATAGCCTTTCCCAAAAAAGTGAGGTACGTTGTTGGGCTTGGGCCCTCTTGATTTAGTGGTCATATAAGCTGTCAGTCATACCTCATCTTTTTGAGAAAGGCTATACCTAATTTCTACACAACATATCGCCAAGCTATACTCAGCAGCTACCTAGATCGATCGCCTGTAGGTAAGTCCAGGGAAGAAACCAAGAACGCGAAAGAATTTGATGCTTTTGCGCCATTGATTGAAATATACAATTCCCATTCGGCACAGATTCTTAAAAAATGAAATAAAAATTTGTTAACTCTTTAAATAATTACCAGAAATAATTGGTTAAAAGCCTCTCCGTTTTAGCGATAAATTAAGATCAGACTATTCATTACTCCAATCCTCTTCCTTCCAGGTAAAGGCTGCCCTCAACTGTCCCAGGTCAACTGTCCCAGGTCAACTGTCCCAGGTCAACTGTCAACTGAATGAACACCTTTGTCATGATTCGCCTCTTTTTTCCCTGTTGACCGTTCTTCCTTCTTCCGACTTCCATCCGACTAAATCCTTTACATCCGTTACATCCGTTACATCCGTCGAGCGAATCCGTTGCCGAACTTCCCTCTTCCGACTTCCATCCGTTACATCCATTACAGCATCCGTTGCCGAACTTCCCTCTTCCTACAAATCTCGCCGCGACAGCAGAAACCAGATCCCACCCAAGCCCAAAACACCACACAAAACCCCACCTTCCCACCCAAAAACAGTCCCTCCCGGCAAATGTCCCGGCAAAGCCTTAGAAGTAAAATTCAGTTCAGAATAGTATACCCACTGACCGTTAACTCGCCAGCCCACTCGATCGCCAAACTTCTCCCAAACATCAGCATCATAAACACCAGCCTTTCCCCCCGACTTGACCCAAAAACCCTTTTGTACAGAAAAACCGAACCTCCGGTGGCTGTGTCGCACCCAAAGTTGGTCAATCGTCTGCAAATCCTTAGCGGGAAACTTCCTAATATCTTCCTCACTCAAATAACCCCTCGAAACTTGCTGCATCACTTCCAGCATTTTCACAGAAGTTTCCTCATCAGCACCACGCCAATTTTTAGCAGCCAGCAGCCTTTCCAACTGAGAATAATCAATCCCTTTTTCCGACTCTAAATTCACAGAAACAATCGGATTTTTAGTTACAGGTTGAGTCGGCAAAGAAGGACTAAGAACAGTTGCCTGCTGCAACTTAGAATCTGGTGGAACAACAACAGCAGCAGGTTTTAAAATCTCAAAAACTTCCAGAGAAGACTTGTAGCGGTCTTTGACATATTCCTGAATCAACTTATCCAAAATCTGACCTAGATCCTGGCTAATTTTTGTTCCTTTCGGCAAAGCCTCCCTCCAAAGCCAGCGACCTTCGAGCGGGTCGTAAAGGTCATCGTGAATGTCCCCGTAGATATCCAAATAAGGCATCACAGAAGTCAGCAAGCGAATGCAAGTCACCCCCAAACTATAAAGGTCACTAGCAGGAACAGCCCTACCGTGCCGCTGTTCTAGCGCCGCATAACCCGGAGTTCCCAACTTAGTGCCCGTTTTGGTTGGAGCATCAGTTACTACCTGTTTGGAAACCCCAAAATCTATCAGCACCAACTTGCGATCGCGATTGCGGCGGATCACATTCTCAGGCTTAATATCCCGGTGAATCACATTGCGCTCGTGAACAAAATTCAGCAAAGGCAACAAATCTAATAGCAGTTCCCTAGTTTTAAGTTCGCTATAAGCACCGTACTTTTCTAACTCATCCTTTAAATTATTCCCATCAATAAACTCCTGCACCAAATACAAACGCCCATCTTCCTCAAAATAAGAAATTAGCTGAGGAATTTGTGGGTGCTTCAGTTCGTAAAGCCGCCTTGCCTCTTGTTCAAACAGTCGGACATACTTTTTAAAATGAGCCGGCTTCCGCTGAAATTCCTGCGGCGGCGACAACTGTTTGATAACGCAAAGTTCCTCAAATTTTCCATGATTGACAGCTCGAAAAGTCCTGCCAAATCCTCCATCGCGCAGCGGTTCGGTTGCTGCATAAAGGTCTTTTAGCAACAGCTTGGAACCACAATTAAGACAATACTTTGTGCCTGGTGGGTTCTGACGCTTGTCTTTTGGGCAATCGAGATTAAGGCAGTATGTCATATATTAAAAAAATGCGAACAAAATTATACTCAGGGTGTCATTTTATTCAAGAGTCCGATCGCTAGCTGGTTTTTGTGGAGGCGAGAACCCGAACCTTACGGAGGTTGCAGCCACCCTCGCACTTGCTCGGAAGCGCTCTCGCCAGACTGCCCCTGAGCAAGTATACCTCTCTTGAGGGTTTGACCTCAAACTCGAAGTCCAAATCTAACCTTAAACTGCGATCGGTGCAAGAGATTTGATTTCGCGGTCAAACAGCCAGCAGATTAAACAAAAATAGTAATTTATTACCAGACCAGTTAGCTCTGCAACGCCGAAAAAAAACTTAGGATTCTGCCTGAGATATAATTTTATTGCCAGAGAGAAGCAGACTAACGGGAGCTGCTGCTACCGTCAAGTTCGATCGACCTTAATATTTTACAAGTATAAAATTTTACTCAACCCGGCAAAATCAACAATCCCAAACTACCTAAATTTCCCCTGGTTCAAATAAATACTAGCTTACCCGATCGCAATCCGATCGCAACCCGACAGTTAGCCAGTTTAAGCTGTTTCCTTTTTTCCAGCTATTACCAGTTACAGTTATTTCGCTCCGTCTACTTATTTAGGAAATGCCAGTGACACCAAAACTACAGCCATCTCTAACTGAAAACTCCCGTAAAGAATCACCCAAAGTACCCTGGTTCGAGCGGTTCATTGCACTGGTCGCACTAGGAAATTTAAGCCTAGTATTATTTGATATAACTTATGTTCCCGCCCGAAATTTCTACTTCCGGCAACTACCGGTTCTCACCCAAATATACGACCCATTCAAAGGAATTCAACCCCACCGAGACACCCAGAAATATCTAGAAACCTTAGAAGAATTAAAAAAACAAGTAGTGCAAACAGGCTTGCCATCTCCTCAAGTAGCAGCCAAATTGCAGGAAATAAACACTCTGAGCGCGAACATGATCGACGAAGATCCGTTTCGAGTAGCATCAAAAAGTGGGTCCTTAGAAAAAATTAAAGACCGGATGCGCGATCGCACGCCGAATCCGCAGCAATCAGCAAAACAATCATTCAAAACATTCTGGAGCCAAGAGTATTTAAACAAACAAGGCTGGCAACAAGAAATCACTTGGTTTGACGCCAAAATCAAGCCGTTAATCGCCACCAACTATTACCGCACGATCGGAGAAAATGGGGAATTTACAGACAACTTCTGGCAAATCGACCTGCCATTTATTGCCATATTTGCGATCGAATTTCTAGCCCGCACCTACTTCATCAGCCGCCGCCACCGCAGTGTCAGTTGGCGGCAAGCCATGCTCTGGCGGTGGTACGACATCTTTTTGTTCCTCCCCTTCTGGCGCCTGTTGCGAGTATTACCCGTCACCATTCGCATCCACCAAGCCAAAATGCCCGATCTCCAACCCATACGCGCCCAAATCAGCCGAGGTTTTGTCGCCAACTTCGCGCAAGAATTGACAGAAGTAGTAGTAATTCAGCTCATCAATCAGATGCAACAATCAATTACCAGTGGCGAACTAGCAAAACAACTTTTCCAAACTCAAAAACAGCGATATTTAGACATTAATAATATCAACGAAATAGAAGCAATCGCCAGCCGTTTAGTCCAAGTAACCGTTTACAAAGTCCTGCCTCAACTCCAGCCAGATTTAGAAGATCTACTCCGGTACAATATAGAAATATTTCTCAAACAATCCCCAATTTATCAAGGCTTCCAGCAAGTACCCGGACTCGGAAACCTTCCCGCACAGCTAGCTTCACAATTAGTTGCAGAACTGTCAAAATTAGCCACCCTCGGCCCGCAAAATGCCTACGAAGCCTTCAAAATCGCTAGCGAAGATCCTCAAGGCATCCAACTCTCAAACCAGCTCGTCCAACATTTCGCACAAGCTTTAGGAAGCGAACTCCAACAGCAGCAAACTTGGCAAGAAATACAACTATTGCTGTGCGACTTCTTAGAAGAGTTTAAAATCAACTACATTCAGCGGTTGAGCGAAGAAGACTTCGAGAAAATCCTCGAACAAGCCAAACAACTGCAACAGATAGCTCCGCGTTAGGTTGAAATTTCAATTTTACAAACGCTGCAACACTTTAATTATCGAATCGTTTGTAATTTCGGCTAATAGTTTGCCATCAGGACTGACGACTAAACGACTCATTTGCTCTGGCTCTGGATCCAAAACTGCTTCTAGCTCGGCTGTTTGTAGATTCCATACTGTCAGTCCCTTCGGCGTACTACCAATTATAAAATCACGACTGAGGGTTATACTAAATGGTCTAAATATCTCACGAGAAAAGCTTTTTTTGCCTTGATTTTTCCTGTTTTTAAATCCGATAAGCTGTTACGCATTTAAACCACTAACTATCCCGATCCGGGTGCGTCACTCGTGAACACTGACTATACATGGGAAACGCCTGAAAACTGACGCACCCTACAATACCATTTTAAATGCGTAACAGCTTATTTGCAGATCGAAAGATCTTTTTCCTGTTTTTTTGATACTAACTAGGGCTTGCTGAATAAAAGTAGAAAGTTTGCCAGATAAGGGGTTTAAGCTTTTTTTGCTTGAAAAAGTGCAAGTTATAGGATTATAGAGGCTCAAAACCCTTGCAATGAAAGTTGTTAGTTTCTGGCTCAATTTGGGAATGCAAGCAATAAACCTACTATTTTTTAAGCTGTGTAGCCTCGTTTTTCCACTACGTACACTTTTTCAGCAAGCCCTAACTAGGGTCTGCCCATCTGGACTAATGTCATCAAAATGGGTGCGAAGGAGTGAAAAATTGCAATAGGGAGACTTGACTGCATCATGGGAACAGTACATCCGTCTGTGTTGAACAAAAGGGAAGACTTCCCAAGGATCATCTCCCAGAAGAATTAGAGTGGTGGCTGCCAGAATCCATAAGGCTATGCGTTTCCAGTTCCCGGACTTGAAAATTTTCATTAGGTTTCTCCATAACTTCAGAAGCGAACCGTAAATTCTGAGACTTAGCCTCAAATTTTCATCAAATTTTTATTTGGGCCTGACATTCTAGCTGGAGAAGGTTCACAACTTGCGGGGTGAGGAATAGATTGCTCTTGGGAGGAGTGGCTGTTTCATCACACCGGTTTGCTAAATGTCAGGAGGAAATTTTTATGCTATCGAAATCATTGCAGTTAAATTCGTTATCGATCGCCCGCTACGGGTCTAGTTTTGTTTTGGGATTAATGTTGTGTACGGCTTCGGCTCCGGTGCTAGCCCACGTTGGGCATAACAGCGAGTTTGCAGGTGGCGATGCGGCTAAGATTATGCAGCCGATCGAAGTTGATGCGAATAAGGCCGCTGCATTGGGAATTAAGACAGAGGCAGTTGCCCCTACTGCCGATGGAGGTATTCTGAAAGTTCCCAGCACCAGCTTAGTTGATGCCAACGGGCAAAAGCTCGTCTACATCCAGGAAGGAGCGACGTACAAACCGATCTCAGTTCAGATTGGTAGCGACTCTGGAGATGTGGTGGAAATTAAAGAAGGCAATCTAGTTTCGGGAAATCAGATTGTAACGCAGGGGGCAACGCTTTTGTACTCCGAGGCATTGCGAGGTAAACCGCAAGCAGAAGCGCAGGCATCGCCTGCTACATCACAAGCACAAACGCAAGCATCACCCGCTACATCACAAACAGCAGAAGCGCAGCCGGCTCAAGGAGCGTCACCTTTGATCTGGGTAGCAGGCGCAGGAGTGTTACTGGTGGGTGGATTCGCCGTTTTTGGCTTAAAAGGTCAGGGCAAGTAGAGATTCAAAAACCAAGATTTTTGGTTGTTGTCGATCGCGACGGAGTAAAACTCTTTACTCCGTCTCCTAAAAGCTTGCCTAACGCTATCCAAATTTCATTTTTATGTTAAACGTCATCCCCAAATGGTCTATTGCTCAACGATGGTTAGTGGTGTTCGGGGCGATCGCCCTAACCATCTTGAGCCTACATACAGTAAGTCGAATGCCCCTCGACGTATTGCCCAACTTTGCGCCACCTCAAGTAGAAGTACAAACCGAAGCCCCCGGTCTTGCACCGGAAGCAGTAGAATCCTTGGTGACGTTACCACTAGAAAGTGCAGTCAACGGCACGCCAGGAGTTGAAGTCGTCCGTACATCGTCAGCCGTAGGAATTTCTGTATTGCGGGTGGTGTTTAAATGGGGCACCGACCCCTATCAAGCTCGTCAACTCGTGGCAGAGCGATTGCAGGACGCGCAAGACCGATTACCCGAAGGGATCGGTACACCGCAGATATCGCCCTTAGCTCCCCCCATCGGGACGGTGATTCAGTATGCGTTCACGTCTGACACTACATCAATCATGGAAGTGCGACGTTTGGTGGATGGCAAAATCAACAATCGCTTGCTAGCAGTTCCGGGCGTATCGCAAGTGCTAGTCTACGGCGGAGACGTGCAGCAGTTTCAAGTCATTGCTAATCCAGAAAAACTTAAGGCGTTGAAGGTTTCTCTTCAGGAAGTCGTCAAGGCGGCAAACGAAGCAAATGCTAAAACCGCCGGTGGATTGTTGATTGACCCCGATCGCGAATTGGTGATTCGGGGACAGGGACAAATCCAGACGATCGCAGATTTGCAAAAAGCAGTCGTCAAGGTGCAGGAAGGAAAAACCATTCTACTGCGGGATGTGGCAGAGGTGAAGATTGGAGCTGCACTAGCGCGAGGCGATGCCAGTTGGAATACTAAACGCGCTGTGGTAGTGATGGTGAACAAGCAACCGTTGGTAGATAGTCCCACCGTCACCAAAGCCATCATCCAGGCGATGGAGGAAATTAAACCGGGTTTACCCAAGGATGTGAAGGCAAACGTCACTTTCCGGCAAGATGCCTACATTGACGCATCGGTTGGTAATGTGCGATCGGCTTTGATCGAAGGCAGTTTGATTGTCGCAGCCATCCTGATTCCGTTTCTGATGAACTGGCGGACTCTCTCCGTCTGTTTGCTGGATTTCTTTCTCTCGCTGCTGTTGTCACTTTTGGTGTGTTCCTGGATCGGGCTGGAACTCAACACTATGACCCTTGGCGGATTGGTAGTGGCGATCGGGACAGCAGTGGATGATGCGATCGTCTACTGCGAAAATACCTACCGTCGCTTGCGGGAAAATCGCCTCTCGCCAAATCCCAAACCACCAATGGATGTGATTTTTGAGGGTTCTCAGGAGGTGCGGGAGTCGCTGATTGGAGCCACGTTAATTGGGATTATCGTCTTTTCACCGATTTTCACACTTTCTGGCGTGGAAGGGCGCATCTTCACCCCAATGGGCATTGCCTACTTGGTGGTAGTAGTCATCTCCAGCCTGGAATCGCTGATTGTTTCGCCTGCACTGTGTGCCATTCTGTTGCCCCACAGACGGATGCAGACGACAGAACCCTTCCTAGCACTGTTTTCCAAGCGAGTTTACCATCCGTTGCTACAGTGGGCGATGCGTCGCTCTACCTTGATTTTGGGATTGGCTACAGTATCAATGGTAGCGTCGATGCTGATTGTGCCGACATTAGGACGAGATTTTCTGCCAACGTTCCAGGAACGATCGCTTATGAATGCGATCGCCCTTTATCCCGGTTCTTCATTGGAAGCAACCAATCGCGTCGGGTTAGCGATTCAAACTGCGCTGAAGGATGACCCAAGGTTTGAATCTGTACAACTGCGATCGGGCCGTGCTCCAGGCGACCCAGATGCGGCATCGGTGAACTTGGCACACTTGGACGTGGAACTAAGTGAAGAGGCGATGAAAAACCGTCCTGCGGCGATTCAAGCTTTGCGGGAAGTATTGGGTCAGTTTCCGGGAGTTGCCGGCAATGTCGGCGGATTTATCAGTCACCGGATGGATGAAGTGTTGTCGGGGGTGAGAAGTGCGATCGCGATTAAAGTATTTGGCAACGACTTACAAGAACTCCGTCGCATTGGAGAACAAATCGAAACGACAATGAAGGACGTGAAGGGATTGGTAGACCTTCAGCTTGAGCCCCAAATTCCGATCCGTCAAGTACAAATTCAATTTAACCGAGATGCAGCCGCCCGCTATGGATTGACGATCGCCCAATTGTCAGATTTCACCGAAACAGCCCTGAATGGACGAGTGGTTTGTCAAGTGCCCGATGGTCAACAGTTGGTCGATGTCCTGGTTTGGGTCAACGAATCTGCCCGTCGCAATCTCAACACGATTCGCAACCTGCAAGTTAATACTCCAACTGGTCAAATCATCCCGCTTTCGGAAGTGGCAAAGGTTGACTTTGGCAAGGGCCCGAACACGATTAATCGGGAAAACGTCTCTCGTTTAATTGTGGTTTCAGCCAACGTACAGGGACGCGATGTTGGTTCGGTTGTTGATGATATTCGCGCCAAAGTTAAGCAATCGGTGCAACTGCCCCAAGGCTACTATATTCAGTACGGCGGACAGTATGAGTCGGAACAACGGGCTGCTCAAAACTTCCTAATTTTCGGAATATTAGCGGTGGTGGCGATCGCAGTATTGATGTACTTCACGGTAAAATCCGTTCCGGCGATGCTGATGGTGATGGTCAATTTACCATTGGCACTGGTTGGCGGTGTCATCTCAGTGCTGCTAACGGGTGGCGTTCTCTCTGTTCCTTCAATGGTCGGCTTTGTGACCTTGTTTGGTGTGGCGACGCGCAATGGATTGCTGCTGGTAGACAACTACAACACCAAACTTGCCGAAGGAATGCCACTTTCGGAAGTAATTGTAGAAGGTTCGATGGAACGGTTGCTGGCGATTCTGATGACAGCACTCACCTCGGCATTGGGGATGATTCCCTTGGTTTTAAGCGGTGGTGCCGGTAAGGAATTGTTGCAACCATTGGCGATCGTTGTCCTCGGCGGACTCTTTACCTCAACCGCTCTCACTCTACTGGTTCTACCTGCATTGTATGCTCGATTTGGCAAGTTTCTGATCCCTAAACGGATGATGAAAGTGCCCGATCTGAGAAACTACAACGTGGAGCAGACACCAAGGAAAGAGGACGAGGTAGCGCTAAAATGAGAATTCTGCTGGCGGAAGACGAACCCGATTTGGGTGCGATCGTGCAACGCACCTTGAGCCGCGAAAAGTACCTGGTGGATTGGGTACAGGATGGTACGACTGCTTGGAACTATCTGGAAGACCAATGGACAGAGTACACGATCGCCATTTTTGACTGGTTGCTACCGGGAACTTCTGGGCTAGAACTGTGCCAACGTTTGCGCCGGCAGAATAATCCTTTACCTGTTTTGATGTTGACTGCAAAAGATCGCACGGAGGATATGGTGGCTGGGCTGGATGCTGGGGCTGATGACTATCTGATGAAACCGTTCGTTAAAGCGGAGTTGTTAGCCCGGTTGCGGGCACTCCAGCGACGGGGACGGAGTTTGTCGCCGGAACAGTCGCCCCATTTTAATTCTGACCAACTTGAGGCGGGGCGATTGCTGCTTAACTATACTAAATCAACCATCTCCACTACCGATGACGGGGAACAACAAACGGTGATTCCTCTGACGGCTAATGAGTTTCGGTTACTGGAATATTTCATGCAGCACCCGAATCAAATCCTCACGCGCGATCGACTTTTGAATCGTTTGTGGGACGTGGATGCTGACCCGATGAGCAATGTAGTTGCTGCCAGAATTCGTCTGTTGCGCCGCAAGCTGGCAGATTATGGGTGTGAGGGCATGATTGAAACGGTTCACGGATTCGGTTATCGAATGACAAGCCAGGAGACGGCAGTGCCGTTTCCCTACGCCAGATTAATTGTAGGGACACGGCACGTGCAGTCTCCTCATTTTGGGTAATATTAATTCCGATGCTATCGGATTTGATATATGGCAGTAGCCAAGTTGGTTAGGACACTTCTGGTCACTGAGCGGAGTCGAAGTGGACATTTCGACTACGCTCAATGACCAAAGCGCCTTGGCGGTTGCTATAGTATCAATTCCGGTTGCACCGGAATGATATAGAGGAGACTGCACGTGCCGTGTCCCTACGCCAGATTAATTGTAGGGACACGGCACGTGCAGTCTCCTCATTTTGGGTAATATTAATTCTGATGCAACCGAAAATGATACAATATGCACTC
>NZ_JAEQCX010000095.1:0-47629 GCF_020738035.1 Microcoleus sp. PH2017_28_MFU_U_A | reverse complement strand
TATTCCTGTAGTTTTAGGACTGTGGACTAAAATTACTAACGTAGATGTCTAACATTGACTACTTTTGGGTAGCTTTGTCCAGGTTTTTACGAGCGGTAGACTCGCACCAAATATTCAAACCAGCCCTCCGAGTCCATCATCCCCGACCGCTTTTGAATAGCGCCAGCCGCTGCAAGTTCTGGTTGAGTTCGATCGTTCTCTAACACGTTACAAATTGTTCCAAAACGCTACATTTCTACAAATCATAAAGCAAACTTCAGGCTTATGCTTAACATTAACCCACTAGAGTAATACCAATTTTTTATGAAGCTGCATAGAATCCGATCCCCCCTAGCCCCCCTTAATAAGGGGGGGACAAGATTCCGCTCAAAGTCCCCCTTCTTAAGGGGGATTTAGGGGGATCAAGATATGTGCAACTTCACATTAAATTGGTATAACAACGCCCTAGTAAGAGCGCCCCACAACAAAACTCAACTGTTTTCACACCAAAAACCATGATAGAAAAAATTTTAGTAGCCGTCGCCGGTCGCGGCTTGTGCGAAGAGATGTTTAATATGTTGATGGACATCCCTTCCTTGCAACAAAGCTCTGTCACCGTTTTGCACGTCGTGCCGCAGCAAGTAACTTCCGATGGCATGGCCGACAAGTTGGAAGAAGGAGGGAAGATTTTAGCACAAGCAGTGCAGTCTTTGAAAATAGATCCCAGCAAAGTCAATCCGCGGCTGAAACAGGGAGACCCGAAAACCACAGTTTGCCAAGTCGCAGAAGAAGAACAATCCGACTTAGTGATTATGGGTTCGCGGGGATTTGGACGGCTGCAATCGATTTTGGAAAACTCAGTCAGTCAGTACGTTTTCCAGCTAACATCGAGACCGATGTTGTTAGTAAAAGACGACATCTACGTCAAAAAAATTAGGCGCGTCATGGTGGCGCTCGACAAGTCAGAATCTGCCAAACAGTCATTGCAGCTTGCGCTATCTTTGGTTAAAGAAGTGAGTGGCGGGCAGATAATTCTAGTACACGTCACCAAAGATTTGACGGGAAAATACACCGAAGATGTGACAGCAAATGCTGAAAAAGACCCCGTATTGGCTGAGGGAGTAGCACTGGCGAAACAAATGGGAGTTAGCTACCGTTGCGTGAGTGCTACAGGTAAGCCCGGTGAAGCAATTTGTCAGATTGCAGAGGAAGTGAATGCAGATTTGTTGGTCATCGGTTCCCCGGATCGGCGGCCAAACGTTGCTAAAAATTTCCTGGATCTCGATCGACTCCTAGGAAATTCCCTATCAGATTACGTGCGAGTCTACGCCAACTGTCCCGTCTTGCTAGCCCGGACGATCGTCAGCTAAACTCTCAATACTAATAGTTAACAAAAAAGCGCCCCAGCAAAAAACTGTTGGCGCTTTTTTTACAACTAGCTTTCACCAGAAATAAATAGCAGCAGTTGCTACTCTTTTCCGCCTTGACGGCTAGCGGTTTGAATGTACAGAATGATTAGAAAAACACTGGGAACCAATACAAACAGAATGGTTGCCACAAACCCTAAATCGTTAACTTCCATGAAGACCCCCGCCTGTATCGGAAAATAGGAAAATACACACCACTAGGATATCACTCAAAGGCAAAAGGGAAACTGGAATGGAGCAGAAGGTAGCACCAGACAGTTGAATAGGTAAAAAATCCACATTCAAAATCCAAGAATTTTTATTTCCTAATGCCCCATGCCCCATGCCCCATGCCCCATGCCCCATGCCCCATGCCCCATGCCCCATCCCCCATCCCTCCGCTTCACTTCGCCCACCGGCAGTTAAGGCTTAGTCTTGACGCTCACCGGGCCGTTGACCATAGTTTGACAAGCCAACCGATAGTTTTCGGGCTTTTTCTTGAGCTTGCGGTTCTCAAAGTCAGTGCGTGGCGACAGATTTTCACTACCCTCAACAATTTCCACAATGCAGGTGCCACATTGACCGATGCCCCCGCAATTCATCATCTTTCCCGAAAACGTGTATAAGTCGATGCGGTTTTCTAGAGCTTTGAATCTCAAATTGGCTCCGTCTGCTGCGATGACTTCCTGATTTTCCTTCACAAACTTGATATTAGCCATTGCCGATCCTTTAACGCAGTTGACATAGAACTCTATTACAAAATATTAACTAATGTGTCGGTTATTAAGAATATTTAGGGCGCAGAAAGTAGAAATTGGTCGTGGGGCAACTCAAAATGCAAAAATCAGGAGCCAGATTTTTGCATTGGTGATTTTGACATGACGCTCGGCGTGCGGGGTCAGAAACTCGGTTTATTCCTAGATTTCACGCCGCCAAACGAATATTTTGCCCAGAAACCGGATTTCTGGGTTTTAGTTTTGAGTTGCCAAATACACGATGCCCAATGCCGTTGGCGGTAAAAGGTCGATCGCCCGAACGAACCCAATCCAACCCAACCCAACCCAACCTCAAGGAGCATCCGAGAGGTTATTAGTGGGAAGATTGCTCACAGCGCGCTGGAGAGACGAAAGCCCCAGGTTGTAGTTGACAATTGCCGACAATCGGTTTCTCTCAGCCCTAGTCAAATCCGTTTCCGCCTGAATCACATCCGTCTGAGTGCCGACGCCAGCTTGAAACCGGAGTCTGGCCAGACGCAAAGCTTCCCTCGACTGCAAAACTCCGGCTTCAGAAGTTTCGATATTCTCAAAACTCGACTCCAAACCAAAATAAGCTTGTTCAACTTCTCGGCGCACCTGGTTGCGGATTTGGTCAAATCGACTTTCGGCGATCGAGATATCGGCATCCCGCTGTTTCACCCTCGCCTTCACCGCGCCCCCGTCGAAGAAATTCCAAGTCAAATTGGCTTGTACCGCATACCCACTCGCCCAGCCGCGAGTTGAAAACGGTCTTGTATCGTCAGTAGTTAGCCCTTGAAAGTTGTAGGAACCAGTGACATTAACTTGAGGTAGCCCCCCCGCCCGAATCGATCGCCTCTGTTGCTGGCTGATATTCCTCTGTACTAACTGCTGTTCCAACTCAGGGCGATTCTTAAAAGCCTGCACGATACTCTCTTCCAAAGACAGCCTCCAGGAGCCAGCTTGCTCCACCGGGTCAGCCGCCGTCAAGTTCGCCGACTGACTGATATTCAAAATCTCAGCCAGCCGCCGCTGGGCCACCCGCTGATCGCGACGGGCCACGGACAGTTGCTGCACTTCGTTGGCCACATTTGACTGAGCCTGCAACACAGCAAAGCGGGTTCCCACCCCGGCGCGTTCCAAAGCTTCCGCATCCCGCAAACTTTGCTGGGCATTTCTCACCGAAGCTTGGCGGATAGCAACTTGTCCGTCGGAGTTTTGCAGGTTGTAGTAAGCCTCAGCAGTGTCGAAGCGGAGTTGCTCGGCTTGGCGTTCCAAATCCAGTTCCCGAAAGCGCAACTGTTCCCTAGCCGCGCGGATATTAGCGTTGCGGCGGCCGAAAATGTCTAGATCGTAGCTCAACTGTAAAGTGTTGTTGAGACCGATGGTGCCGAAATTTTGAAACTCGGGAGAATTGGTCGGAAGTTGGCGGCTGACGGGTAAATTTGCATTCTGGCGAAGTCGAGTCTGCACTCCAATCTGTCCGCTGGCGCTGACTTGGCGGGTTGCGGCCATTTGAAAAGTCAGATCTGGAAATAAAGCAGCCTGCTGTTCGCGCACGCCCGATCGATTTTGTTCGACTTGTTTCTGGGCGATTTGCAAAACTTGACTGTTGCGGCGGGCCAGATCGATCGCCTGCTGCAAAGTAATTGACTGAATTTCCTCGATTCTGACATCCTCGGGCTTTGTCGGAAACTGTAGCGGATTCGGGTTAGGTTCCAGGGAAGCCGGAGGCTTGGTTTCTAAAATGCCCTTCGGGGTGAGAGGCGGGAAAGTTTCATTCGGAGTGCCGCGGGGAACTGGTGCTGGTAAATTCGGCACCGGAACATTGTTGGGGTTGCTCGGGACAGGTTTCTGCCGATTGTTTGCCGGTGCTGGTTTTGGAGACTGCGCCAAATACTCCTGCTGCTGGGTTGATGGGGCAGCCGGAGCAGCCTGTTGGGGCTTTGATGCTTGGTCTGACTCGGTTGGGAGAGTTGCTGCCGTAGCTTCCCCAGGTTCCTGAGACTCCGAGGTTGGTGGGTTTTGGGCGATCGACTGTTGTGGATCTTCTGATGTTGGTTCTGAGGATGTGTTGGAGGTCGATCGAATATTCTGCGCTAATTCGATCGGATTGCTAAGGGGGGAACCGTCCTGAGATTGAGCCGGAGGCTGTGCTGAAGCACTCTGTCCGGCGTTGCTGAAAGTAATTGCAGCGCCCACTCCGACCACCACGATTTGACGAAAAACACGCATAATTTTTTAATTACTTTGCAATTCTAGAGACAATTTTAGATCAAGATTGAAGTCTCAAGTTTCTAGTTTGTGACCTGAACTCGACAGTTACAAGTCATAATTACCGTACTCGTGTTGCTTGTGAAGGCTTGATTCAAAATTTACAATTGAACTTCAGCAGTTGCCAGACCGATCGCCCCCGAGATTAGTTCCTCTACGCCACTTACCGGCCAAATCCGGGTTTTCAGCGATTTTTCGAGCTGTTCTACCGTCATGTCGTCAAGAAAACGAGGTTCCCCCTGTTTTAGCATAACCGAGGGCAGGAGGATACCATCTCCCAAGTCTTTTCCCTGCAAAGCTTCGAGTAAATCTTGCCCGGTGAGCAAACCCGTAACAGTGATAGTTTGTCCCCAGTAGCGGCTGGACAGTGCCACCATGTTGACAGACAAGCCGGGAATTTGGTTTAGTTGTTGTGCGATCGGCAAAAAAGCCTTTTCAACAGCATTTCCCACCACCCAAACCAACCGGCGCGGCCCAATAACTGGCAGCGGTTGCAGCTTAGCAAAAGCCGTTTCAAACTGCCCAATAAACTGCCGAATCGAACCCACACCATTACCAATTTGGGGATAATCTTCATAATCCGCCGCCGACGGCAAATCCAAACCCGCGATTAAAAACCACTCATCAGCCAGCCAAATACAGCGCGATTTTGAATTTCCCCTTACCACAGGGAAGTTTAAATCTTCTAAATCTTCTAACTCTTCTCCCCCCCTTAGTAAGGGGGGGCTGGGGGGGGTGAATTTTGAACTTTTTTTATTAGCCTTTTTACCGCCTTTCCCTTGACTCAAAACAGCTTGAATTTTCTGCACTTGCGCGATAACTTCCCGCGCTTTTTCGGCAGTTACAGCAATCAATTCATCTTCAGCAGGACGAAAGCGAGTCAAACCCACCGGCACCACAGCCACCGACGCTACAGCCGGGATATTTCCAGTATGAAACTTTGCCAAATCCAACAAAGTGCGTTCCAAATGTTCGCCATCATTAATCCCCGGACAAACCACAACTTGAGCGTGAATTTGCAAGCGGCGCTCTTGAAACCATTTAACTTGTTCTAAAATCTTCCCAGCCCGAAAATTTTTCAACAAGCGAATTCGCACATCCGGTTCCGTAGCGTGCACGGAAACATAAAGAGGAGAAAGTCGCATTTGTTCGATTCGGTTCCATTCTTTTTCAGTCAGATTGGTGAGAGTCAGATAGCTGCCATAAAGAAAGCTGAGGCGGTAGTCATCATCCTTGAGATATAAAGTTTCGCGCTTTCCCGGAGGCTGCTGGTCGATAAAGCAAAAAGGACAGCGGTTGTTGCACTGAATTAATCCGTCGAAGAGGGCGGTTTCAAATTCCACACCCAAGTCTTCGTCATACTCTTTTTCTATTTCCAACTTGTGAGTTTTGCCTTTAGCATCTAAAACTTCTAGTTCCAGAAATTCATCGGCGCACAGGAATTGATAGTCGATCAAGTCGCGGGGTTTTTGGCCGTTGATGGCGACGATGGAGTCTCCGGCATCAAATCCCATTTCCGCGCAGATGCTGTCGGGGATAACTTTGGTAATTAGGGCTGGTCTGGTTGATAATTCGCTCATAAGTTCGCGATGATTTTTTATATTTAATAAATTATTTTTGACAATTTTTGGGAGATTAGGACTTACGCACGGGTGGCGATCGACAACCTGGTTTTTATCCAAATACTTGCTTGAGGCCCTCTATCTCGGTTGAGAACCCGGTTTCTTTGTTTGGAGTGGGTCGATAACTATAGCGGTTCTCAGAAAGATGAGGTATGTTGTTGGGCTTGGGCCCTCTTAGTTGAACTGGTTATACAAGCTGTCAGTCATACCTCATCTTTTTGAGAAAGGCTATATATATTTGAATGTGTAAATATTATTATCACAATTAGCGTCCTTTGTCAACTTTGTTGCCCAGCATCGAGCGTAGTAATTTGTTAGACTTTATATTTTTTTGAGAGTTACGATACCGCTGTCTACAATCTGAATTGTTAGCTCGTAGCCATCCATCAATGACATACCAATAAGTGGATCTGAATCAGCTTCATCAATTGGTATAGTAACTGGCTGACTATCCCAGAGAATAGTTGCTTCATAGATATCAAATATACTCTCACTGCCGTCAGCTAGTATTGCCCGTCCTCGTCTCTGCCAAGGCAATCCTAAAATAACAACCAAATCTGGTGGTAGAGATAGCCAGCCATTAAAACCCGTATCTACAACAGCATCTCGCTCGTATAGTTCACCGTTATTGCTGTAGATGGATATGCGAAGAATTGGTTCATAATCGCCGTTAACTACTCCTGTAATCATTTGGCTTTTTGGATGCGACCGGCACCAAAACGACGCACATAGGTTGAACCAACGCGCACGATCCATATCTGAGCAGTGGGGTACTTTGTTCGGAGTCGGCTACAGGCAACTATCTCGTTACTATCGATCTCCCATGCAGATGTCTCAATATCGATCGCCACAATTTTACCTTTGTTACTCGGCTCAACTTGCGATCGCACTATGCGATCGTATATCTCATCGCCAAGTCGTGCAAACTCTTGCTTGCTATAACGGGGTTTCAGAATAGTCATCGCAGTTCTCTGTGGTTGTCAACTTAATTATACACTTTTAACTTTCAGACGATGTTTACATTTACCAAATCAACTGAATTAGCTTTAATATAATGCTTAATGTTGGGCAACAGCATAAAGCATTATATTTTTTCCATACACTGCCCTGCAATTTGCACGCGAAAAGTTATTCCCGATCGCATTGGCTGCCATCCGAGTTGCATCGCTTGCCGTATCCATTGTGCTACATCAGAGGGTGTTACTGGTATTACTTTGTTGGATCGAAGACAATCTTGAGGGTGAGGTCGATCGGTAATAATAACTAATACCGAACCAGAATTTTCAGCGTGTTCGACAGCAACATGAAGCTTTCCGCAACCGTAGTCTGCTTGCATATTACTAGCTTGTCTGCGGATGAGCCAGATGAAAGGCTCCCCGTCAACAAGGATTTTTCTTGTTCCTTTTTTCGGTATTGACATAGTTTGCTTCAAGCTGGCTTACTTGCGTGATTAAAACGAAAAAACTCAAGCATCTGTTTCTTCAGGAGTTGTGCTGAACCCTTTGATAATTTGACGAATCTCCTCTATCTCAATGTCTTCGCGCTCTGATTTTGAGTAAATGTCCAGTAAAACAATCAGCGTGGTTGATGAAATCCAGTAAATTAGGCGATAACCACCACTCTTACCTTTTTGAGTATCGCTGTTTCTAATCCGCACCTTCATAACTGGGAAGCCAATGTCAGGGATTCTATCTCCCAGAAATTCTCCAACTTGTAATTGTTCAAGCACAGGTTGAATATTGGTTGGAATTTGGCGGTATTTCTTGGCGAGGTTTTTCAGTTTTCGCTGAAATTCAGGTGTGAGACGAATCTCAACAAGGGGAGAATTAGTCAACGTCGATTCCCTCCCACAGTTGAGAAAGGGGTAAGGTTTGTCCGGTTATTGCTTGCTCCCAAGATTGGCGAAAGCTGAGACGTGAAAAATCTGTATCTTCCTCTGTTGTTGCAGCTTGAGTTTCCAGAGAATGGGTGCGTTGAATAATATCGGATAGTGTTTTAAGTAGTTCAAGTTGTTCTGTCAATGACAGTGACTGAGCAAGATCGATCGCTTGTTGAAGTTGTGAAGTCATAGTAAATCCTCCTTGTTTTATTTTACATTAATTTCCCACGATCGCATACCACAAACTCACCATCAAACACAAACTCGCTAAATGCTGAGGCATCAAAGATTTAATCGATCGCTTGGCAATTTTCTGAGTCACAAATATCGTCACCAACAATGACACAATTAAAGTTAGACCTTGCAAGAAACTAATCACCGCCGGATCTCCCACAAAACTCGGCAAATCATCTCTAATTTGTCCGAAAGTCCCAAAAGTTACGGGAATCACTCGCCCGCCTTCCTGCAAACCCAATCGCCAATAGTGAGCCAAACTACCGCCCCAAACTAGAGGTAGATATCCGTAGGCGAGACAGACAAATGAAAGGGGTTTAGTAATTTTAAATGGGATAGTTTCTGCTTTTCCCAATCGATAAATTGCTTGCATGACTGCATAGGCAAATAACGGAATCATCGGCGGGATAATTAACACCGCGATTGACATTCCTAAATGTGGTAAAAATTGTTCTAAATTGATGCCCAGCCCCAACAAAATATTTATCTCCGGCAAGCGGTGGATATAAATTCCGCCTAATAATAGAAATAATAGTGCAACTTCATAACCGTGGGGAACGTGGGTTGTCCACAATTCAATTCCGGGAGGGCGCAGATTTAATTCTACCGATCGATGCGGACAAGCTTTTAAGCAAGTCATGCACAAGACGCAATCTTTATTATCGGTTAATTGGGCGGGATGGGAATAAACCGGACATCCATTCGTAGTTAATCCTTCCCCAAAACCTTTGCCTCCTTTATAGCAATGGTAGGTGCTGCATTCCGCCGCGCAGGTTCCTTGTTGGGCGCGCAGTTCGATAATTGAGAGTTTAGCAAATAATCCATTCATGCCGCCGATCGGGCATAAATAACGGCACCAAAACCGCCTCTCGAATATCAGCGAAAAAATTACTGCGCCCGCCGTAATTAGCAATAACAAACAACTGGATAAATAGGCGGTATTTTCTAAATTCCACAACTCTTCCCACAGAAATATCAAAGTAAACATTCCGAAGAGAAACCATCCGCCCCATTTTTCGGCTAATTGGCGCGGCCATTTATTGAGAGTTCGTGGGAAAATTTTCAGCGATAGTTTCTGGACGATTTCTCCATAAATCATAAAAGGGCAAAAAGCACACCACAATCTCCCGATGATGGGGAATAATAATAAAATTAACGGCCACCACCAAGCCCAAAAGATATTTAGGGCAAAATTATGCTGTCGATCTTGGGGAGCAACAAACAGGATAGTTACCACTAATGCAAATACCCAAGTGGTAAACCAATAATTCACGCGATCGGGATACCAATCGCTCCGTAAAAATTGCCGAAATTTGGGATATATCTTGAATAAATTGAGTCTAAATTTTTGTTGCTTTGCCGCCTGCGCCCAAAAGACTTCTTCTGTTAATACCTGACTTCCTTGTGCTTGAACTAAAGCGCGATCGACCATTCCCTGCAATTCCTGCAAGTTTCCCGGAAAATCGTAGGCTTGCAAGCGGCGAATTGCTTCCGGCGTGACTTGGGGCTTGACTAATTTCTTTTGGCGACAAAAGATGTTGAGATAATAGTTGACTTGTGCTTCTAAATCTTCTTTACGCACCCGCAATGACGGTACTTTAATCTTGTGTTGCGTTAGCTTATCTAGCTGGGGTTGGACGATTTCTGAGATTAAAATTATTCGGGCATTGCTAGAACGCGGTGGCCGCGGTATTTGTCCTTCTCTGACAACTGGTGTATAGGTTCCCTGGCTTAATAGTTGCTGAATTTGGGGGCTTAATTGAGCGGGTAATTCTTGAACGTCATTTAAAATTAACGTCCCTTCTCCCAACCATTCCAACAACCCTGGCTTACCGCCCAAACGCCCGAATAATTCTGCTCCATTGCTCTGAAGCAAGGCACTTTTGATCTGAATAATTGGCTCGTTGCGGCGACTTGAACCGAAATGAATTAAAGCGGCTAAATTATCTTTTTCTAAACCGGGTTCGCCAGAGATTAATACCGATCGCGCGTCACTCGATGCAGTGCGAATTTGTTGCCGCAATTTTACCGCATAACGGCTATTCCCAATGACTCCCCGTTTCGCCTGCGGTACTAGATAGCTGCGGAGGGCATTTTGACGCTCTTTTTCGTAGGCGATTTCTGCTTCTAACTGCTCTAATTTCGCAGCCAAACGTTGGGCGTAGGCTTCGACAATCTGCGGATATCTTTCTAGTAAATTGCGCCAGCGATCGGCACTAATGACCCAAAATTGACATTCTGTACGAGTAATAATTCTACTATCCGCAGCTTGCGATCGCTGGAGTGCCGATAAATTGACGATCGCCCCCGGTAACAAACTACTCCCCCACATTAAACCCGGTTGTTTGCGGCGGTAGCGATCGGCTTGTCCTCTTTCTAGGATGTAGAGATTGGTGACTGGTGTATCTTCGATTACCACTCGAAATCCCGGGGGAAAAGTTGACATGGACATTTCCAGCGCGATCGCCTGTAAGATATCGCGGGATAATATGCCTAATTCCGTGTTCTCTTCGAGCCAGTTAACTAATGTTTCGGTAGACATCGCTTAGCGCCGGCGAAAGCCGAATCGTGGTAGTTGGTGTAGGATATATCATTGTGCTACATCAATCAATATTAACTGCTGGAACTAGCCTTTTGAGTTTTAGTGTGGTGTGAATTTTTTCTCTTCAGTATAGGCGATCGACACTCCCAGTTCTAATATATTTTTTCTACGCATCCTCGGGCAATCTGCACGTGAAAACGTTTCCCCAGTCGCTGAGGTTGCCATCCTAAAACGATCTCGCAAACTCCACTTGCGGCAGCAATATTTTAATAATTCGCCAATGTTCATCAGCATCATTTCGGTGGCGAAAACGGGAAAAAATCAAGCGTTGCAATTTCGGTCAAAGTCGGTAAATCATCCACCGGTAAAGCTGTTGTTTGTAGTTGTCTCTAAGTTATACTGAGGATTGCAGTCATTTACTGTAGAGTTTGAATAAATGCAGGGCAAATTTTTTCGCAAGCCAGAATCAGATAACAGCGATCGCGTCCCCCCGGGTCAATACCTCGCCAACGGCTTTCCCGTTCTGACTTACGGCGATACACCCTCCGTCAGCATTGAGACTTGGGAATTTAAAGTCTGGGGATTGGCAAAACCAAAAACCTTCACTTGGTCTGACTTCCAGGCCATGCCCCAAAGTAACTTTACTGCGGATTTTCACTGCGTCACCCGCTGGTCAAAACTAGACGTGCAGTGGACGGGAGTCAAAGTCACGGATTTTATGAACAGCATAGAAGTCGATCCTAAAGCCCTCCACGTCCTGGAACACTGCTACGGCGACTACACTACTAATATTGCGATCGCCGACTTCCTCCGAGAAGAAAACTTTTTCGCCCACACCGTCTTCGGCGAACCGCTATCCCCCGATCACGGCGGCCCGATGCGGTTGGTAGTTCCGCACCTCTACGCCTGGAAAAGCGCGAAATGGATTAACGGCCTGGAGTTTACAGAAACCGAACAACTCGGTTTTTGGGAACGCAACGGCTACCACCGCAGGGGCGAACCTTGGGCTGAGGAACGCTACAGCGGTCTTTTTTGATGCGATCTGATGATCTATCGCGAATAGGGCTTGCCAAGCGCATCTATATATGGTATTTTCTGATGGAAATCTGCTTTTTGGCAATTTTCAAAGCAGAAAGCCCCTCTCGATCGCATCTTTGGGATCCATCACGGTGCGGGCTCTGTGTTGTTCAACCACAAGACCTAAACCAAACGATCGCACTTTGTAAGTAATTTACCCGAGCGATCGACTACTTTAATTCCCATACGCGAGTCGGAAACAACAAATATTCCTAGTTTCTGGATTAATAGAAAACTTTTATAACTGTTAGATTCCCAGACAGTGACCATGCCCAAAAACAGGTACCGTCCCACGTGCACGAGCGTCAGGGTACAAGCCAAAATTTTCTACCCGAGTTCAATCTCCCAGATTCAATCGTGCAACTAAATCTAAAATCTAAAATCTAAAATAGACTGACAGTGTTTGTACCTAAGTGTTGGCTGTTAAAGATTTAGACTTGGAAGAAAATTAAAAATTAGGATAAACTCACCGAAATCTATGTTGGGGGTTAGCGCTCGCATGACCGCGAGTGCAAGGTTTATAGCCCTAATTTTTATAATTTTTGGTGTGTATTTTTAGGGAGCGATCGCCCGCTTACCGATTGGCTCGACAGCATTTATAAAGATATTGTAAAGGCTTGATAAAGAGTTGGTCAAAATTCACATAAAGTGAAAAAAACAAACACAAACTATCAGATAATGAAATTATTAATTAATTATTGCAACACAAGGAATCAGGCCATGAATACCAAACTCTTATCTGCCCTAACAGCTACCGCAGCCGCCACCGCTTTGTTAGGGGCAGGATCTCCAGCCCAAGCCTTCTCCTTTGGTACCAACGGTATCACCTTCGCCAAAAATACAGATGTCATGTTTAACTTCAAAGAGTCTCACGGTGGCTACACTTCCTCTTTGGGAATTTACAGCGTGAAGGACTCGGTGACATCTCTAGTTAGCACGCTGTTTTCGGAAACTAAATCCTCTGACAATGGCGACCAGAACGAATGGAAAGGATCTTTGGGCAATACAGTCTTGGGTTCGGGAACAGCAGTATTCACATTCCTGGCAAATCAAGTTTACACTTTGGGACTCAACAGCGGCGATGGCGGCACTGTCTACTCGACCTCGGCATTGAACGCTGGCACCCAACAAGCCGTGTTTGGCGGATCCTCCTTGTGGACAGCGCTCGGCAGAGAAACAACAAACGCTTTCCAAGCTGCTGGAAGCTATACAAATGGAACAGCTTCTCTGTCTAACGGAGGCACTCTGATCTCCTTTGACGATCGCGGTGGCGGTAACGACGCAGACTTCCAAGACTTCACCGTCAGCGCAGAAGCAGTTCCCGAACCGATTACCATGACTGGTTTGGCTCTCGGTTTGGGCGGCTTGGTTGCAGCCCGCCGCCGCCGCGCTAGCAAGACAGTTTGATAATTTTTTGAAACGGAACGATCTGTTCAATTACGTTTGACAAAAAAAGCATAAAATTTTCAGGCGCGCTGATGGGAAATCGGCTCGCCTTTTGCTTGATTTAAGAAGTCATTAGTCAGTAGTCATCAGGAATAAGGAAGAAAGAAGAAGGAAGAGGGAAGAGGATGTTTCGCAGGGAGAATCTCTGTTTTGCATTTGTAGTGCTGTCCCCACTCGCTTGCTTAGGATCGCAAATTAAATAACTTACAATTTTAATTGTTATTGTGGGATGGGCGTCCCGCCCGTCCAAAAAGCACGGGCGGGACGCCCATCCCACAAACTTGTGGAAGTTATTTAATTCTCATTCCTTATAAAACAATACGGTTGACTTAAGAACAATCTGACTTTCAAGAAATGCCTGTATTGCCTAGAAAATCCTGAGATGACATTCGTCAAAAAGCGTTAAGTCAACCGTATTGGCTTATAAAATACGCGATCGGGGACAGCACTAGAATAAAAAATGCTTTTTGCAAAAATTGAGATGCTCCCATCTCCCCATCTCCCCCTTTCCCTCTCTCCCCCTCTCCCACTCTCCCACTCTGGCAGTAGCTTAGGAATGAGAATTAAATAACTTACAATCTTTATTATTCTTGTGGAATGGGCGTCCCGCCCGTCCTTTCTGGACGGGCGGGACGCCCATTCCACAAACTTGTGTAAATTATTTAATTTGCGATCCTTAATTATGCGTCGCTAGCTGAATTTGACGCAGAGTTGTTCGAGGAGCGTAAGTCATACAACTTTACCGGTACGGGTTGAGGAATTTTAATCTCCGCTCGATCGCACGCGGCTAGAATCGCCACCACAGCCCTGGTTTTTGTCCGTCGCACCTGTGAAAAGTTCCGGCAGCGTCCAATAACGGACAATCAGATGCAAAGAACCATCGTTAAGACCTGAAATATCTACTTCTGGGGTTGGTTGCGAAAAAACACCTTCGACTTCGGAAATAGCTTTGACCAAGGTTTCAATTGCCAAGGAAGGTTCGGTATCGTAGTCCAAAATTAAAGGCAAGTCAGTTCGCCTGTGCGGCATGGCTGTGAGTACCCGCACTGAATTGGTAAAGACGATCGCATTCGGCACAATCACTCGCTCTCCCTGATAAGTCATAATTTGAGTCGATCGCATCGAAATCTCTTCGACTGTACCTTCAAAGCCTTCTACAACTATCTGGTCGCCTAATTGAAACGGTTCGTGCAGCAGCATTAATATTCCCGCTAAAAAGTTTTTGAAGATGTCTTGGAAGGCAAAACTAACAGCTACTGAACCCAATCCTAACAAACCGATGATGTCTCCGGGACGCAAAGCCGGGAAAGCAATGACGCAGGCGATCGAACTGCCAGCCGCCCAAGTGAGGGCAAAGGCTATCTGCACCAAGAGCGATCGCAAGGATAAACTTTTGACAGTCTGTTGAGTAGCTGCCGAGACTGCGAGGCTAACAAACTTTGCTGCCGTGTTCGTCAGCACAATAACTACCACAGCCGCTGCTATTGAAGGCATTGCCTCGATCGCTTGACCCAGCAGATTTAACAAGCTAGTTTGGATTTGTTGAATTATGGCGCCCATTGTTAAATTTGAACTAAAAATTTTTAGGTAAATATATCGATCGCTGGCTAATTTATTATTTTGCCTGACCCTCGTTTATGCTATATTCAACAGACAATGATATCCGAGATGTCATATGTACTGCTGAGTTCATTCCCCGGAAAAACAGAAAGATGAATTTTGATTTGCAGCAACTGATTAAAACCTTCGGCTATTTGGGAATTTGGGCTATTGTGTTCGCAGAATCCGGATTGCTGTTCGGTTTTTTTCTGCCGGGAGACAGCTTGCTATTTGCTGCTGGAATTGTGGCGTCGGGGCCAAACTCTATGAATATTTGGACGCTAATTTTTGGGTGTTTTGTCTGCGCGGTGGCTGGCGATAATGTGGGCTATGCAACTGGACACCGCTGGGGCCGTCGCTTATTTAACAAGGAAGATTCCTGGCTGTTTAAGAAAGAATATTTAGATAAAACCGAAAACTTCTACGAAAAACACGGCCAAAAAGCAGTTGTACTGGCGAGATTTATGCCAATTGTCCGCACTTTTGCACCGATAGTGGCGGGAGTGGCGGCAATGAAATACAAAACTTTTATGTTTTACAACCTGATCGGCGGGTTTGTGTGGACGGTGGGGCTGACTCTACTCGGTTATTTTTTGGGAAAGATGATTCCTCCGGACAAAGTTGACCAATATTTACTGCCGATTGTTGGTGTAATAATTGTACTTTCTTTTGTGCCTTCAGTTATTCATATAATTCAAGAACGCCGCGCTAACAAAAAAGATTGATGGCGAGGAGTGCGAGACTGGTGTGTGTCAAAAAGGTCGATCGGGCACAATATCTATAAATCGGGGAACTTGCAGCGACCTAGGTTAATCTGGTACAACTAACAAAGTTGAATGATTTCTGGGAAATAACATAAATGGTAGCTACATCCGTCAAAATTAAACACGAAGTCAAAGACTTATCCCTCGCCCCGTTGGGCAAGCAACGTATCGAGTGGGCCGGCCGCGAAATGCCGGTATTGCGTCAAATTCAAGAACGCTTCGCTAAAGAAAAGCCCTTCGCAGGCATCCGTATTTCAGCTTGCTGCCATGTCACCACAGAAACAGCTCATTTGGCGATCGCGCTGAAAATGGGCGGTGCAGACGCTGTACTCATCGCTAGCAACCCCTTGAGCACCCAAGATGACGTAGCAGCTTGCCTAGTTGAAGACTACGGCATTTCCGTCTTCGCCCTGAGAGGAGAAGACGCGGCTACCTACGAACGTCACGTTAACACAGCCCTAGATCACCGTCCAAACATCATCATCGATGACGGCAGCGACGTGGTAGCAGCCCTGATCCAGCACCGCCCCAACCAAATTGCCGACTTGATCGGAACTACCGAAGAAACCACCACAGGCATTGTACGTCTGCGGGCGATGTTGAAAGATGGCGTGCTGACTTTCCCAGCCATGAACGTTAACGACGCCGACACCAAGCACTTCTTCGACAACCGTTACGGCACCGGTCAATCCACTCTAGACGGCATTATCCGCGCTACCAACATCTTGTTAGCCGGTAAAAATATTGTAGTTGCAGGCTACGGTTGGTGCGGCAAAGGCACGGCACAACGGGCTCGCGGCATGGGCGCTAACGTAATTGTCACCGAAATCGATCCGATTCGGGCGATCGAAGCAGTGATGGACGGTTTCCGCGTGATGCCAATGGACGAAGCAGCCACCGTCGGAGACATTTTCATCACCGTCACCGGCAACAAACACGTCATTCGTGCCGAACATTTCGACACCATGAAAGACGGCGCAATGGTTTGCAATTCCGGTCACTTCGACATCGAAATTGACCTCAAATCCCTCGGTGCAAAAAGCACTGGCGTGAAGACAGTACGTTCTTTCACTCAAGAATACCGTCTCAATAACGGCAAGTCGATTATTGTCTTGGGCGAAGGCCGTTTGATCAACCTAGCCGCCGCCGAAGGACACCCTAGCGCCGTGATGGATATGAGCTTTGCCAACCAAGCTTTAGCCGCCGAACATCTTGTCACAAACAAAGGCAAACTAGAGCCAGGTATTCACTCAATCCCTGTGGAAGTTGACAGAGAAATCGCGCGTCTCAAATTGGAAGCAATGGGTATTTACATTGATACCTTGACTCCCGATCAAATTGAGTACACCAACTCCTGGACTTCGGGCACTTAATCATAGTATTGAGTTGTAGCGGCAATCCCATTGCTGGCAAGTTAATGTTAAACCGATAGTCTTTCTTGTTTGTGTCGAAGTCTAGATCCCCCCTAACCCCCCTTAATAAGGGGGGAACCGGAATCTTCTCAAAGTCCCCCTTCTTAAGGGGGATTTAGGGGGATCTAGACTCAGGTAAAAACGACATTTCTCAGGGCTTTCAGTCTTAAGTTGTCACCAATGGGCAGAGCCTAGGAACGAGCAAACTACTGACTAATGACTACTGACTACTGACTACCTATTACCAATTATTAAATCAAAATGGTTGAATGGATAACTAACACAATGCAGTCGATGGGCTATCTCGGCATTGCACTGTTGATGTTCTTAGAAAATTTGTTCCCGCCGATCCCCTCAGAATTGATCATGCCGCTGGCAGGATTCACCGCATCGAAGGGCGATATGGACTTAACCCTGGCGATCGCAGCAGGGACAATCGGCACCATTCTCGGAGCACTTCCCTGGTACTATGCCGGCAAATTATTGAGCGAAGAACGCTTGAGAAATTTAGCAGACAAATATGGCAAATGGATTACAGTATCCGGTGCAGATATTGACAAATCAAATAGATGGTTTAACAGACACGGCAACAAAGCCGTATTTTTGTGTCGCCTGGTACCGGGAGTTCGCACTCTGATTTCCCTGCCCGCCGGCATCAACAATATGGCTTTAATCCCGTTTTTAGTCTACTCAACAATCGGCACAATTTTGTGGGTGAGTTTCCTCACTTTTGCCGGATATAAATTAGGTGAAAATTATGCACTTGTAGATGATTACCTCGCTCCCGTTTCCAAAATAGTTGCCGTGACTATTGTCATCGGCTTTATTTTGTGGGTTGTGAAAAAGAATATGCAGAAGGAAAAATATCGCAAATAAAGACATCATCAAAAGAATCTGCGTTTATCTGCGTTCATCTGCTTTGCTGTGCGGTAAAAAATAAAGTCATCCAAATTTTTGGCAATTATTTAGAAAAATTTGAGGTTTAGACAGATAATCGTGGCAAAATAAGGAGAATTGCTATCCGCACTGTTAAGATATGTACGAAAAGATTGTAGCCCCCACAACTGGTTCTAAAATTACATTCAAAGACGGTTCGCCGATCGTCCCCAACGACCCAATTATCCCCTTCATACGCGGTGACGGTACGGGCGTAGACCTCTGGCCAGCATCCCAGAAAGTCATGGATACTGCCGTAGAAAAGGCTTACGGAGGCCAGCGGAAAATCAACTGGTTCAAGATTTACGTAGGCGACGAAGCCTGCGATGTCTACGGTACTTACCAGTATTTACCCCAAGATTCCCTAGATGCCATCAAAGAGTACGGCGTCGCCATCAAAGGCCCGCTGACAACCCCAGTAGGTGGCGGAATTCGATCGCTCAACGTAGCATTGCGCCAAATATTTGACCTCTACGCCTGCGTGCGGCCCTGCAAATATTACGATGGCACCCCATCGCTGCACAAAACTCCCGAACTGCTAGATGTAATTATTTACCGGGAAAATACAGAAGATATATACCTGGGAATTGAATGGAAACAAGGCAGCGAAATCGGTAACAAACTAATTGAATACCTCAACAATGAGTTAATTCCTGCAACGCCAGAACACGGCAAAAAACAAATACGCCTCGATTCTGCGATCGGCATTAAACCAATTAGCAAAAGTGGTTCTCAGCGTTTAGTGCGGCGGGCAATTACCCACGCTTTGCGGTTGCCAAAAGATAAGCAGCAAGTAACCTTGGTGCACAAAGGCAACATCATGAAATACACCGAAGGAGGTTTCCGAGATTGGGGTTACGAGTTGGCAACCACCGAATTTCGTGCTGATTGCGTAACAGAAAGAGAGTCCTGGATTCTCGGCAACAAAGAGCACAATTCCGAGATTAGCTTAGAAGAAAATGCCCGCCAAATAGATCCGGGCTACGATGCTTTGACTCCGGAAAAACAAGCAGTAATTTGTAAAGAAGTTGCCGATGTTCTGTCCGCAATTTGGGAAAGTCACGGTAGCGGAAAGTGGAAAGAAAAAATCATGGTCAATGACCGGATTGCTGACAGTATTTTCCAACAAATTCAAACTCGACCAGCCGAATATTCAATTTTGGCAACCATGAATTTAAACGGCGATTATTTGTCAGATGCTGCCGCAGCAATTGTCGGCGGATTGGGCATGGGCCCCGGTGCGAATATTGGTGATGAATGTGCTGTTTTTGAGGCGACTCACGGTACTGCACCGAAACACGCCGGTCTCGATCGAGTTAATCCCGGTTCCCTGATTTTGTCGGGGGTGATGATGTTAGAATATATGGGATGGCAGGAAGCCGCAGATTTGATTAAGAAGGGTTTGGGCGCGGCAATTTCTAACGGTGAAGTTACCTACGATTTGGCAAGGTTAATGGAACCGCCTGTACCTGAGTTAAAGTGTTCGGAGTTTGCTGAAGCGATTATTAAGCACTTTGCTGATTAGGTTTGAGGGATTTTTTTGAACGGGCTAGAAGCCCGTTCCACAAAGAAAGAGTGAAGTTGATTGTGGGGTGGGCTTCTAGCCCGCCCAAAACCAGAATATTTGATTGTGGGGTGGGCTTCTAGCCCGCCCAAAACCAGAATATTTGATTGTGGGGTGGGCTTCTAGCCCGCCCAAAACCAGAATATTTGATTGTGGGGCGTTGCTCCTAGCCCGCTACAAAAAGTGCTATTTTTGTATAGCTGGAACAGCCATACCGCGCTCAACGGCGGGACGCTTCTGCAAGTTTTCTACCCAACGTTTGAGGTGGGGATGGTTGTCGAGGGTTAATCCTTGAAATTCGTAAATAGCCACCCACGGATAAGTCGCGATATCCGCGATCGAATATTCGCCGCAAATGTATTCGTATTTTGCTAGTTGAGAATCTAATACTCCGTAGAGGCGCAAGGTTTCTTTTTCGTAGCGTTGAATTGCATAGGGAATTTGTTCGGGTGCAAAACGTCTGAAGTGGTTTAGTTGTCCGAACATTGGCCCGACGCTGGCCATTTGAAACATCAGCCACTCCATGACTTGAAAGTATTTGTGTTTGTCTGTGGGCAGAAATTGGCCTGCTTTTTCGGCTAGATAGATCAGGATGGCGCCTGACTCGAAGACTGTAATGCTGTTATCGCGATCGACTATAGCGGGTATTTTGCTGTTGGGGTTGATGGCGATGAATTCCGGGCTAAATTGGTCGTTTTTGCTGATGTCTATGACGTGCACGTTGTAGGGTAAACCTATTTCTTCGAGCATGATCGAGACTTTGCGGCCGTTCGGTGTGGTAAAAGTGTAGAGGTCGATCATAATTGACAGTTGATAGTTGACAGTTGACAGTTGAGGACAAGGTTTTTAAGACTGGAATTTATACCCTGTTCTAAAAACTTGGGGAATCCTGGGAACCCGGATGGGAAACCCTATTTTTTGGTATGATTATATTATAGTGATTTAAGGCGTATGATTAATAATAATGAATATTCTGGAAATTCTTAAAGATGACTACCGCAGATTTCCTGAAAATCAGACTTACAGCATTTATGCAAAAGATGTTTATTTTGAAGACCCAGTAAATCGATTTACTGGAGTCGATCGCTACCGAAAAATGATCGGGTTTATGGGAACTTTTTTTCAACAGATTAAACTCGACTTGCACGATATTTCTCAGTCTGGAGATACTGTACAAACTCGCTGGACTCTGAGTTGGATCGCGCCTCTACCTTGGAAACCGAAAATGGCAATTAGCGGTAGAAGCGAACTGAAGGTTAACGGCGACGGTTTAATCGTTTCCCACATCGATTACTGGAACTGTTCGCGGTTGGATGTGCTGAAACAACTGGTATTTGCGATCGACAAATAACCGCCTGTAAGTAGCCTGTAGGGTGTGCACTGCGAGCGGGTTGAGCTTGTAGGGCGCTCTTTTGGAGGACTGAAGTCCTCACTACAAACTTTCTGCCTGCGATCGGGGTTTTTAACGGATATTCGAGGTTTGAAGTAAGTTTTTTGGTTGAAAACCGCGTTTTGGGCGATCGGGCTATTGACCTTAGCCGATATTTGTGCTACAAATATACTACACAGTAGATCGAGTTAAATATATTTAAACAAAAATGCCCTACGAAAAATTAGAAATATCCACCCCAAAACCAGTATTATCCTGGGCAAATCACGCCCTGGGCGACAAAGAGACCAAGATGGCAACCAATGTAGCATCTTTGCCCTTTGTATTCAAACACGTCGCATTAATGCCCGACGTACATTTAGGAAAAGGAGCTTTAGTCGGTTCAGTAATTGCCACAAAAGAAGCAATTATTCCTGCTGCTGTGGGCGTGGATATTGGTTGCGGGATGATGGCCGTAAAAATGCCATTCAGCGCCAACAAATTAGAAGGCAAACTCAAACAAATTCGCCTCGATATCGAAGCAGCAATTCCCGTCGGATTTGCAGAAAATAAAGAAGTCGAAAAATCTGTCACCAACTGGCAAAGATGGGGCGATTTCAAGGAACTGCATCAAGGAGTCCAGCACCAAGATAATAAAGCTTTAAAACAGTTAGGTTCCCTCGGCGGCGGCAATCATTTTATTGAGGTTTGCGTTGACACCGAAAACTCGGTTTGGCTGATGCTGCACTCTGGTTCGCGCGGTATCGGCAATCTGCTAGCCCAACACCACATCGACACTGCCAAAGACTTAGCTAAACTCGCAGAAATTAGTTTGGCTGACAAAGATTTAGCTTATTTTGTAGCGGGTACGCCGGAGTTTGCTGCTTATTGGCACGATTTGCAGTGGGCACAGGATTATGCGAGTTTTAATCGCGATATCATGATGAATCGGTTTAAGAAAATTGTGGAAAAGCATCTCGCGGGTGGCAAAGTTACGAAGCCGCTGTTGCAGGTGAATTGCCACCACAATTATGCGGAAAAAGAGGTGCATTTTGGGGAAGATGTGTATGTGACTCGCAAAGGTGCTGTGCGCGCGCAAGTTGACGATTTGGGGATTATTCCAGGTTCGATGGGGGCGAAATCTTTTATTGTGAAGGGCAAAGGTAATGTGGAAAGTTACTGTTCTTGTTCTCACGGTGCGGGGCGATTGATGTCTCGCAGTAAGGCGAAGAATGTATTCACTCTCGATGATTTTGTGCGGCAAACTGAGGGGGTTGAGTGTCGAAAAAATGAGGAATTTTTAGATGAAATTCCGGGGGCTTATAAGCCGATTGAGGAGGTGATGAGTCAGCAGTCGGATTTGGTGGAAGTTGTGGCGACTCTGAAGCAGGTGGTTTGCGTCAAGGGGTGATGGGGGAAGTGGGGAGAGATTTTCAGCCTATTTTAGGGTTGAAGTTTTGCGATCGTCTCCTCTTTCTTCCATGCTACAATATTGCTCAACTGCAACAATTTAAATATTTTTAGCAATTTGAACAAAAAGAATTAACTTATGAAAATTATTTCACTCCAATTAAAAAATCATTTTTTGGGTTGGGATTTTGATGAAATTAAATTTTCATCCAATTTAACTCTTTTAGTTGGCATATCAGGTGCAGGCAAAACCCAAATCTTGCGTGGAATTATCGATTTAAAACGTATAGCCAATGGAAAAGCTATCAATGGATTGGAATGGAAAATCATATTTTCTACTGTAAACGGCACTGAATTTATTTGGGAAGGTGGTTTTGATACTGTTGAAACCAATGAACTAAATTTTGACGATCCTGAAAAAGAAAACCCAGATGAAAATGAAAAACCATCATTTATTTATGAAAAACTGATTTCAAAAAATGAGGTATTATTTGAGCGGAATAAAGAGGATATAAAATTCAAAAATAGCCAAATACCAAAGCTTTCTTCACATCAATCAATGATGTATTTATTAAAAGAAGAAACTGTTATAAAAGAAGCTTTTGATGCTCTAAATAAAATAGAATATCGCGACCATACAATCAACGGTCTGCGTCTTAGAAGCTCAAAGCAATCTTTGCACTCGATTAAAAACAAATATCAAACCTTAGAGAGCATAGTAAATAGCGATGAGGATATTAGAACTAAGCTATATCTGATTTATGAAAATAAGTTAGATATTTTTGAAGCAATTAAGTCAAGATTCATTGATGTTTTTCAACAAATCGAAGATGTCAGAGTTGAGCCTTTTAAAACAGACGACTTGTTCAAAGGATTTGCTGATATATTTGTCCCTGTTATTTCTATCAAAGAGAAATCTGTGCCTAAATGGATTAGGGAAGATAGGATGTCTTCGGGTATGTTACGTACAATTATTCATCTTGGCGAAATTTTTCTCTCAAATGAAGGTTCGGTAATATTGATTGATGAATTTGAGAATAGCTTAGGAATTAATTGTATTGATATATTAACTGATGACCTGATTCATGAAAATAAAACCTTGCAATTTATTGCCACAAGTCATCATCCTTATATTATCAATAATATTCCCTATGAATATTGGAAAATTGTTACCCGACAAGGCGGACACATTAAAACCTGTAATGCCTCGGATTATCATCTAGGTAAATCTAAACAAGACGCATTTATTCAGTTAAACAAAATTCTCGAAAAACAATCGTAGTATGAATTTGTATTTTGTATTTGAAGGAAAGACAGAACCGATTGTTTATAAAAAGTGGTTATCTGTGCTGCTTCCAGAGTTGACGGAAGTGGATAGTTTTGATGCGGTAATTCAGAATAATTATTATTACGAAAGTGATATGGGCGTTCCCAGTTGCTATAGAGTTACTGCTAATGCTATCCAAGAAATAAACCTATTTCCTCAATATAATTACTTGGTTGTATTCACAGACGCAGATCGTTTTACAGTTTCGGAGAAACAAGCGGAAGCTGATGAGCAAATTAAGTCGGAATTAAAAGATAAACCTTTTCAATCTCTACCGGTAAATTGTCAACTCGAAGTTATTGTGCAGAAAGTTTGTCTGGAAACTTGGTTTTTAGGAAATCGAAAATTTTTTGTGAGAAATCCACAACATAATGAAATTTTGAAGCAATATATTAAATATTTTGATGTCAGTCAAGATAATCCTGAAGATTTAGCGAGTGAATTTGTTCAAGATGGGGAAAATACAAAGGATATTTTTGGATATAAAACAAAAGCTCTGTTTCATGAAGGTTATCTTAGAGAAATTTTTAAAGAACGTAGTTTGGCTTCAAAAACGCATTTATCTTATAGTAAACCTAGACCGAGAGAAGTGCAAGAAGAATATTATCTTAAACAACTGATGGCAAGAGTTGAGGCAAATTCAGATCATTTACTGAATTTTCAAGATTTTATAAGTTTTTGTTTAAAAATCAAGGAGCAATTAAATAAATAATACATGATCTCTTTATATTTTAGCCGTTTCGATGTGAGTATTTAATTATTATAGTGGGCTTTTATCCACTTAAGTATTGCCCCAATTAAGTTCTATTTTTTGGCTGTTTGTTGGCGTCAGGGTGTCATGCGTTCGACGCGGTTTCGTTTCTGGTGGCAAATGATGGCGATCGCTCTGATTAAACCTCGTCTATTCTACGATTACATGACTGTTTTAGGCCTAGGCGAACATTTCTTTAATTACCGTCATGAAGTGAAAGCGCAACTGCTGCAACAGCTAGAAACCATCGATCGCCCAAAACAGCAAAAAGTGCTGGAACCAGTTTCAATTGTTTAAATCGGTTTCGCCCTTGAGATCGTGTTCGATTTAGCGATCGTCAGATCTCGATCGAGGCGGGGCGGGTTGACAAGATTTCGGATTTGTGCTGGATATCTTGGCGAACCCGCCCTACAAAATCGTGGTATCGATCGAACGCTATTTTATTCCCAATATGTCTCCCAATCATTTTTAAACGCTTGTTGCAGTTTTTTCATGTAAGCCATAGTTTTAATCTTGACCATCCAGATACTGTTAGCCTTATCCTTTCCTTTACAAACAACTCCTTCGGCTACACCGTATTTTCCTTGACGGACTTCATCGATAAATTTGCCTGTCAACTTTCCGCGATACACAACTCTGGCAATGTTTACTAAACTGAAATCTCGAAGGAATTGCTCTGGATCGACAATACCTCGATCGCCCTGCACGTCTAACAGCACCAAATTTTTGGGTTCCTCCTGTTTGTGCATTCCTGCAAATGAGCTAGCACCAAAAAACTCTGTAAATACCGTGATTTCTGGGCTGTGATATTCTGGGTTCGCCTGAAATACAACTTCCAGAGATTTCGCGAAGTCTCTGACGAAAATCTGCGGCGCTTCCTCCAAACCCGGATGTGCAGCGTTAAATTCTGCAATTCCCCGATCGTCTAAATCAAATCTGTCGCGACGTGTTCCAAACGCATACCAGCCCAGTTGCTGTTCCCAAACCCAATGCAGATTAGTGCCATCGTACTTTTCAAAGGCTGTGCACTTATCTAATGGAGCGTTTTTGCTGTCGGGAATTTTGGGATAGGCAAGTTGGATTTTTGTCACTTTCTTGACTTGCTTTTGATGCTGAATTTAAGATCGTAGTTTATATTATCTTCGGTTAGTTAAGCGCGATCGAGGTTTTGGTAGTGAGGAATGCGAGTTTTTGGATTTATGCGGACTGAAGTCCTCACTACAAACCTATTTTTTGGTTATTGAACCGGGGATTGTAATTTTCCCAAGCTATCTCCTAACAGGCCATCTGCTGCCACTCTCTTTCTAGCAAGCGCAGTAATCTTTCATCGCCTTTAGCTGCGGCTACTTGTTTCCGCCGATCGAGAATACTGCAAATATGCACCCGGTGAACTTGCGCCAAATCCGCAGCAGTTGGTGCAGATTCAACCGCCGCGCAAGCTGCGCCAACTGTTGTGACCTGCTGCTGGGCTTGAAAATCTCGCTTTGTGGTAGAGTTGATACCGCCGTATTTTTTGGGGACAGCTAGGTGTCTCGGATACCGATAGTTCCAGTCTTGACCCCGATATTTGCCCGCGACTTCCCCTTCGATCATATCCACTGTCGGAATGTCGTACTCGTAGTTGGCACCGCGATAAGTGAGTTTCATATTTTTCGATCCTTATATTGAGATAAAAACGATCGTCAGTCGATTTGAGGTTTACTTCACAGATGAATCTGGTAGCTGGGACTTTCGTCTAAAATTTTGCGATCGACCCTCATGAGTGTCCCGGCTTGTACCCGTTTTTGGGCGGGGTCAGGTCAGGTTTGCTTTTTGTTACCTAAAACTTATTTAGTTTCTGTATTCAATTATACTGTTTTTTAAGTAAAGCGCGCTTATTTACAAAAATTAATATTTTGAGGGTGAGAAGGCAGGAAAAAACCCGCCATAGCGGGTTTAATCGAGCTTTGACTAATTCGATCGTACTCAGAACGAAACGGATCGAGATCCGAAGAACTACCCGACTGTCACTTGATCGGTTTGCACGCCCGTCGCACCCTCTTCAGCAGAGGCAATGGCCACCAACTTGTCAAGAACTTCCTGACTGGGAACTTGACCCTTGAGAACAACCGTGCCGCTGAGCTGAGCAACCCAAACAGTCTCGATATCAGCAACTTCTGAATCGCCGTCAAAAGCCAAGGCCACCCGCTTCGCCAGGCCGCTTTCGTCAAAATTTCCGTCTGGGCCGACTTTAGCAGGAGCAATCGATTGTGCTTCGGCAGCTTGCTGTACTACTTCTGCCATCGGTTGAGCCTGTTCTTCAGGCTTTTCCATTCCAAACAGTCTTTTAAACCAACCCATAGAAGTTGAGTCTCCAGAAAATACACTTTTTCCAAGATAGCTCTAGAATTCCAAAAGAATCGTAATTGTTGCAAAACTAAGCGAAATTTCTGAAAATGCTTTTTCGACCGACTTTCAGAATCTAAAATCTCCAATGGTATCCCTATGTTGATGTTACTTTTTTATGTCGGGGACGATCGCTATGCCCTCGATAGCAGGCGCGTAGTCGAAGTAGTTCCCACTGTCACCTTGAAAAAACTCCACAACGCGCCGGAATACATTCCCGGCTTGTTTAACTACCGAGGACATCTCGTCCCGGTCATTGATTTGTGCCAAATGATACAGGGGACGGCCGCCCGCGCTTACTTGAGCACGCGCATTGTCTTAGTCAATTGCCAGTTTCCCAATACTTCTGAGGGGAACAACCACAGTTTGCACGGCCCCCTAATTTTAGGGCTGATGGCGGAACGGGTGACAGAAACTCTCGACAAACCAGAAACCGAATTTGTTAGTCCCGGCATTAAGATTGACAGCACTCCTTATTTGGGAGAAATGATTGCAGACGATCGCGGTATGATTCAATTTGTCAGGGTAGAACATCTGCTGCCTGAATCCCAAAAAACTTATCTGCTTCCCCAGCAGGAAGACTGAGATTTAGTCATTGGTCATTGGTTATTGGTTATTGGTTATTGGTTATTGGTTATTGGTTATTGGTCATTGGCAATGGGTAATTGGTCATTAGTCATTAGTCATTGGCAATGGGTAATTGGTCATTAGTCATTGGCAATGGGTAATTGGTAATTGGTAAACTGTCAACTGTCAACTGTCAACTGTCAACTGTCAACTGTCAACTGTCAACTGTCAACTGTCAACTGTCAACTGTCAACTGTCAACTGTCAACTGTCATACGAGCTAAAATCAATGACACAAGTAGCAATTGAAGCTCTACTCAGACAAAAAATTGGTTTAGATGCCCTGACTATTGGGTCTAATACAATTACTAGAGCCGTTAACCGTCGGATGGAAGATTGCAGTTTAACGGATATCAGTATTTACTTGACAAAATTGCAAACATCCGCTCCAGAATTGGAAGAATTAATCGAAGCTGTCGTGATACCGGAAACTTGGTTTTTTCGCGATCGCGAACCTTTTGTTTTTTTGAGCCGCTACGCGCTTTCGGAATGGTTTCCACAAAATCCCGGCAAAACCCTGCGCGTGTTGAGCCTTCCTTGTTCGACGGGAGAGGAACCTTACTCGATCGCGATCGCCCTACTAGACGCTGGTTTAAATCCGATCAACTTCAGCATCGATGCGGCAGACATCAGCAAAGTTGCTCTCAAAAAAGCCCAGCGCGCAGTTTACGGCAGAAACTCTTTCCGCGACAAAAACTTGGATTTTCGCGATCGCTATTTTACTCCGGTGCCGGGAGATCTTTATCAGTTGAACGACTTGGTGAGAAGGAAAGTTAATTTTATTCAGGGTAATATTCTAGATAGCTATTTTTTATCTAACCAACTTCCTTACGATGCAATTTTTTGTCGCAATGTGTTAATTTATTTCGATCAAACAGGCAGAAATCAGACCATTCAACTGTTAAATCGATTGTTAAACAAAACAGGAATATTATTTTTGGGTCACTCAGAAAGCGGGCAGAAACTGCCTCCTCAATTTGTCTCGGTGCGTCATTCCCTAGCATTTGCTTACCGCAAAACAGATATTCCATACAGCCCGCAAGTTCAGGTCAAAAAAGAGCCGACTAATATCAGTTATTCGCGGATTGTTCGAGAGTTTAAACACGCGGGAAATAGGGAAAATCTTCGCAACGATCAGTTGCCAAGTATTAACAGTAAATCCTCTACTTCCCATCAAAAATATCCGAGAGAGAATGAGAATTCGGGGATTTTGCCAATTCGGGCGATCGCCCCACCACCAGATCCTGCTAAGTCTGCGAGTGCGGATTTAGACGCAGCGCGACGTTTGGCCGATCGCGGACAATTGCAGGAAGCGGCCAAACTGTGCGAAACTTACCTCAGTCAAAATCCCACGAATGCTGATGCTTACGTCTTATTGGGCCAAGTTTACCAAGCAAGGGGCGATCGCCAACAAGCTGAGCAATCTTTCCAAAAAGCAACTTACCTCAAGCCGGATCACTATGAAGGACTAATTCACCTAGCTTTGCTCAAAGAAGAGCGAGGAGATATTGCCGGTGCTGCGATCGTCCGCCGGCGCATTCAGCGAATGGAAAAATAGCCTAAGAATTCAGTTGACAGTTGACAGTTGATAGTTGACAGTTGACAGTTGAGGGCGACCTCTACCTACAAGGAAGAGGATTGGAGTAATTAATAGTCTGAGTTTAATTTCTCCCTCAAAGGGAGAGGCTTTCAACCAATTCTTTCTGGTAATAACTGAGAATCGAAGCATGGACAATATTTTTAAGCATATGACTTTGCAAAGACGCATGATCGCTGCGTTTGTGTTCATGGGGGCGATCGTGCTTGTTGTAGCTTTAGTCGGCGCCAGCGGAAATTTTCGGCTATCCGGGCACCTGAAATCGATCGCCAACGATGCTTATCCCAGCACCGTCGCTTTGTGGAAAATCAACGAAGGACAAACACAGGTGCAGTCTTCCGATCGGATGCTGCTCAACGAAGCAATCAATGCTGACCAAAGACGCCGAGAAATCGCGAGAATAAATAATGCTTGGAATCAGATAAATCAAGGTTTTCAAGAGTACGATAAACTTGGGCGCAACGAGGAAGAAGACAAACTTTATCAAAAATTTAAACCGCTGTGGCAAAAGTGGACTGAGGCTCACAAAGAATTCCAAGAACTCAATAAAGAATATGAAAGAATAGGCATTGTCAATCCCCGGCAAATCCAAATTGATTTGCTCAAACAGGGTAAAACTAAATCACCTGAACTAGCAACTGCTGCATCAGCAGTTGAGGTGCTTAACAGAATGAACGACAAAGCTTTGAACGAGAAAGTAATTACATTTCAAGCTGCGACAGAGGGAATGCTGGAACTCCTGAACTACGATCGCCAATTAGCAGCAGACTCAGGCAAAGCTGCCACCGAAGATATCAGTCAAACTCGGTTCTGGGTGATTTTAGGCACGCTGCTGGGCCCTTTAACGGCCGTACTGTTTGGACTGTACTTTAGCAATACAATCGCCAAACCGTTAGGGGCTAAAATTGCCGGAGTGGTGGATGTAGCAGAGAAAATGTCGATCGGCGATTTAACAGGAGAAGTTCATGTCAGCGACACCAAAGACGAAATTAGCAAATTGGAGAACTCCTTCCGCAGCATGAATCGCGGTTTGGCCGGATTAATCAAACAAGTGCAAACATCGGGCATACAAATCACTTCATCAGCCACCCAAATAGCCGCTTCTGGCAAACAATTAGAAGCCACAGTCAACGAACAAGCAGCATCCACCAACGAAGTTGTAGCTACTGCCAAAGAAATCGCAGCCACCAGTGGTAAACTCGTAAAAACGATGGATGAAGTTTCCCACATGGCAGAGTCAACTGCCCGCGAAGCTAGCACAGGTCAAAAAGAGTTAGTTCGCATGGAGAATACCATGAAAGTCTTGGGAAATGCTACCATTTCTATCTCTAACAAACTCGGAATCATTAGCGAAAAAGCCAACAATATCAACAGCATTGTTACCACGATTACAAAAGTAGCCGATCAAACTAATTTACTTTCCTTAAATGCAGCGATCGAAGCCGAAAAAGCCGGAGAATACGGCATGGGTTTTGCCGTCGTCGCCCGCGAAATTCGCCGCCTAGCCGACCAAACAGCCGTTGCCACACTCGATATTGAAAACATGGTTAAAGAGATGCAGTCAGCCGTTTCTACTGGGGTGATGGAAATGGATAAATTCTCCCATGAAGTCAGCAAAGGGATGGAAGATATTCGTAACATCGGCGTGCAATTAGCCGAAATTATTCAGCAAGTACAATCTCTCACTCCCCGCTTCGATTCGGTAAATAGAGGCATGGAAGCTCAATCGGAAGGAGCTCAGCAAATTAGCGAAACTATGGCGCAGTTGGCCGAAACTTCCCTGCAAACGGCTGATGCTTTGCGGGAAATCAATAGTGCGATCGGCCTTTTGAACGAAGCAGCCCAGGGGATGCGCCACGAAATTTCGCGATTCAAAGTCAATTGATAGTTACTCACACCCAATATTCGTCAGTATCTAAACTCTAAAATATCAAATTTTATTCATTATTTGTAGCAGGCAAAAAAGAGGTAAATTAAGTGCAGAAAAATTCAACTATTCAACAAATTTTGTGGAGGGGGTTTGGTACAATCTTTACGTTAATACTTATAGCAAATATTGTAGCACAACACACTAAAAATACTTTAGTTAAGTCTTTAGATAACGTTACTTCGAGCCATAAAATTTTGCAAGAATTGGCACAGTTAGATATGCTTTTGCTGGAAGCTGAGACTGGTCAGCGCGGCTATCTGTACACGGGAAAAGAGAATTTTTTAGAGCCATACAATGAAGCAAATGCAAGCATTAACGTGCAACTAGCAGAGTTGAGAGAGAAGATGAAAAATCCGACACAACAAGAAAAACTCGGTCAATTGCAAATCCTGATTAGAGAAAGAATCGATTATTTAGAAAAAACTATTCAACTCCGCAAATCTGGTCGAGAAGAGGAGGTAAAAAAAATAGTAAGTGCTGGAACAGGACTAGAAATTATGGCGAAGTTGAGGGGTAAAATCACAGAAATCAAAGAAACTGAAAATCGATTCTTGGATGAAAGAAAGAAATTCGCCCAGGAAGCTGAAATTTTTTCAACTTACTTTGCTGGGGCGAGCACTTTGATTATTGTCGGAGTTGGGGTGTTAATTTCTTGGGTAATTATCCGGAATATCGCGCAATCCTTGGGAATAGCAGTAAAAGTTGCAGAAGAGGTATCGGCGGGCAATTTAACTGCCAATATTTCAGCAAATTATCAGGGAGAAGTTGGCAAACTACTCGCCGGATTCCAAAGCATGACTCAAAGCCTAAGTTCCTTGATCGGGCAAGTACAAAATTCTGGCCTTCAAGTAACTGCTTCCTCTCATGAGATTGCTGCCTCTGGCAAGGAATTGGAGGAAGTAATCGCCAAACAAGCAGCTTCGATTAGAGAGGTGGAAGCTACTACAAAAGAGATAGCTGCTACTTCTCGACAACTGAAGCAAGCAATGCAGGGAATTACTTCTACCTTCCAAACTACCACAATAGCAGCAGAGGGCGGTCAGCGGAATTTAAGCCACATGGAAAATACCATGCGGGAATTATCAACCGCCACAACTTCTATTTCTAGCCAACTTAGCAACATCAGCGAAAAAGCTAATAATATTAGTCGAATTATTATTACAATAACCAAGGTAGCTGACCAAACTAATTTACTTTCTTTGAATGCTGCCATAGAAGCAGAAAAAGCAGGAAAATATGGTATGGGTTTTGCTGTAGTTGCTAGAGAAATTCGGCGTTTAGCCGATCAAACTGCTGTTGCTACTTTAGATATTGAAAAAATGGTTAAAGAAATGCAGGCAGCAGTTTCTACTGGGGTGACGGAAATGAACAAGTTTACTGAAGAAGTAAATGATAGCGTTGAGGATGTGGAAAGTGTGAGCTGGCAACTGACTGAAATTATCGAGCAGGTGCAGGCTATCACTCCGCGTTTTTCAGTGGTAAATCAGAGTATGGAGGCTCAATCGGAAGGCGCTCAGCAAATTAGCGAGGTGATGGTGTATCTGAGTCAATCGTCGTCGCAAACGGCGGGCGCATTGCGCGAAATTAACGGTGCTATCTCTCAATTAAATGAGGCATCTCAAGGTTTGCGTCAAGAAATTTCTCGGTTTAAAGTAAGCAATAAGGATGTAGAAAATGTTTAAAAATATCAGTTTTAAAAAGCGCCTGAATGCTGCATTTATTTTTCTAGCTGTGATTGTTTTAGCTGTGGCTTGTATTGGTTGGAGTGGCACTTATCGGCTAGGTGGACATATTGATACGCTAGCTAACAATAGCCTGCCGAGCGTTAGTGGATTGTGGAAAGTTAATGAAGGACAAACGCAAATTGAGTCGTCGGAACGGGCATTACTGGATCTGGAACTCAGCCCAGAGGAAAGGAGAAGTGAGTTGACGAGAATTCAGAAAGCTTGGGAGCAGATTAATGAGGGTTTCAAAGAGTATGAAACCACATCCAGAACTGCGGAGGAAGATAAGATATACAAAGAATTGCAGGCTAAATGGGATATCTGGAAGAAAAATCACGAAGCTTTTTTAGATTTAAATAAAAGATTTGAGAGTTTAGGAATTCTCAACCCATTTAAAAGGCAGATCGAACTGATTGGCCAAGGGAATACTAAGTCGCCCGATATCGAGGCTGCTAGAAGGGCTGGGGCGTTTTACAATCAATTGAGCGATCGCGCCAAAGCGAATCGATCCTCGTTTGAATCAGCTACTAACTTAATCTTGGAAGACCTCAAAATCAATGAAACAACGGGACAACTAGCTAAACAGCAGTCTAAAAACGATATTAGTCAAACCACATTCTGGGTAATTTTGGGCATGATTCTCGGGCCGCTAACGGCTGGACTGTTTGGACTGTTTCTCACGAGTACGGTATCCCAAACTCTGGAAAATCAAATAGATCTGTCGGGCCTCAGAATTAGTGGATCTACGAACCAAATTGCCTCCTCCGGCAAGGAATTGGAAGCGACGATGAATCAACAAGTGGCTTCGACTAATGAAGTAGTAGCCACGGCTAAAGAAATTGCTGCTACTGCTATGCAACTGGCGAGGACAATGGATGAAGTTTCGGAGATGTCCCACCAAGCTGCTCAATCTGCCGGCGGCGGTAAACAAGAAATTGGTCGCATGGAATCCACGATGAATAAATTAGCAGATTCTACCAGTGCGATCTCGGGTAAATTGGGAGTTATTAGCGAAAAAGCTAATAATATTAACAGTATTATCACGACGATTACGAAGGTGGCAGATCAAACTAATTTGCTTTCGCTCAACGCGGCTATTGAAGCGGAAAAAGCGGGAGAGTACGGGTTGGGTTTTGCGGTGGTGGCTAGGGAAATTCGCCGACTGGCAGATCAAACGGCGGTGGCTACTTTGGATATTGAAAATATGGTTAAAGAAATGCAGTCTGCGGTGGGTGTTGGCGTGATGGAAATGGATAAGTTTACTAATGAGGTGCGCCGCGGGGTGGAAGATGTGCAAACTATTAGTTTGCAGTTGGAATCGATTATCCAGCGGGTGCAAGCTTTGACTCCGCGTTTTGAAGAGGTGAATGAGGGGATGGATGCACAGTCTCAGGGTGCTGTGCAAATTAGCGAGGCGATGGTGCAGTTGAGTGAGGCTTCTTCGCAAACTGCGTCGGCGCTCCGGGATATCAATGGGGCGATCGGGCAAGTTAATGATGCTACACTCGGTTTACGCCACGAAATGCTAGCGTTTTTAAAGTAAATAGGGAGTCGGCGGATCGAGTCGGTTTTTTTAGCTAGTCAGACGGGAATCCCCACACTATATCGCTTCGATTAGTGTGGGATGAAAGGCGCGTGAACCGAGGATTCCACATCTTCATGTCCTCGTCAGCATAGCGGGCGAGCAATGAAGGTGTGGATGACGAGATCAACAAATCTTTATCTGCTAGCATCATTACTCGACACAATTATTAAATTACTACTTGACTTTATCTAGTATTTTCTGGTATTTTTATGACCAGCAAATGCGTAAAGGTCGTAGCGCAATGAAAGTAACGTATCAGTATCAGTTCTATCCCGACACCAATCAAAAATTAACCCTCAACCATTGGTTGAGAATTTGTCGCTATTGGTACAACAGACAGCTAGGCGATCGATTTGATTGGTGGGAAAGAAACCGCACTGCTATAAATGCTTGTCCATTGGTTGCTAGCATCTCTGCGCCTCGCGAAAAGCCCAACTACTACTCTCAAAAGCAACAATTGCCCGCCCTCAAAAAAGACCTAGTAAAAGTCTTCCACAGTGGTGAGCTATTGGACTTCAAGCAGGTAGATTCAACTATCCTGCAAGATGTTTCTAAACGAGTAGATAAAGCCTTTGAACGGTTTATAGTAGGGGATAGTAAAGGCGGTCGATCGGGTAAACCCCGATTCAAGACTGAAGCTGATTACCGGACGATGACTTTTTCTACGGCTAACAGCGATTGGATTAAGTTGGTTCGCAAGAATTGGTTTTATATCCGATTGCCGAAGTTGGGCGTGATAAAAGTTCGGAGGCACCGCCCAATCCCCGATGGATTTACCGTCAAGCAAATTAGTGTAACTAGAAAGGCTGATGGTTGGTTCGCCCAGATAATGCTTGAAGACGCTTCAGTACCCCAGTTTATTTCTGACAAAGTTACCCCAAACTGGGATAACTCAATTGGGTTAGATGCGGTGCTGCATGAAGATGTCTATTTAGCAACGTCATCGGGCGAAAAGTTGCCTTCATTGAAACCGCTTCGCAAAAACCAAGCTAAGTTAGACCGCATTTCAAAAAAGCGGAATAAGCGGAAGCGTGGCTGTAGCGCCCGACGGAAATTAGCAAAAAAAGAAGCGAGACAGCACCAAAAAATAGCGCGTTCTCGCCAAGACTTCCACTATAAAACAGCTCACAAACTTGTCAGGTCTGGAGCTAAATTCTTTTTTCACGAAGATTTGAACTTAAAAGGCTTAACGAAGCGGAATAAAGTTAAGCTTTCTGGATGAGGGTAACTACCTCCCAAACGGTCAATCAGCCAAATCAGGACTAAACAAGTCTTGGCTGGATGCTGCGTTTGGTCAATTTTTCAAGACGCTGGAATACATAGCCGAAAAAGCTGGATCAGCCGTCGTTCCGCAAAAACCTGCTTATACCTCAATGCTTCTGTGCTATCGGAATGAAATCGTTTTCACCGATTGCGGTATGCGAAGCTATTGGGACGAGCAACATTCTTTAATGGTCGATCGCGATATCAACGCTTCGATTAATTTGAAGAAATTGGGGTTGGACATTTTCCCCAAAATAAAACGCCGTAGTGGGAATCTTTCTGTAGTAGGAACTATAGATGACAGTACCGCGAAGGAAATTTTGGATACCCTTCATCGGGCTGCAAAGATGCCCACGTCATAGCACCACGAGGCTTGACGTGGGAGTATGTCACAAGAATAACAGGTGTAGCAAGGCTCAGTCTAAAATCTATTTTTTTGTACAATAGTTATTGTAGGGTGCGGTCGAGGGCTGAATGTGACGATCGCAAAACTAAACATTTCTCCCCGCTGGCCACCCTACGGTTAGTTAAATCAACTGGTGCGCGGTGCACACCCTACAAACTACTACAAACTACAAACTGGTGCGCGGTGCACACCCTACAATCTAAAATCTAAAATCTAAAATCTAAAATCGAATGACTGATGATTGCTGGAATCGGATCGGAGTTGGGGGCGATCGCACTTGTCCTCAATTAAAAACATTTATTCACTGCCGCAACTGTCCAGTCTATTCCGACGCGGGCCGGAGTTTGCTGGAACAGGAATTGCCGACTGGATATCTGGAAGAGTGGACTAATTTATTGCGATCGAGTCAAGGAGTAACTAACGCCGTCACGGCTGCGGGTACTATATCTGTAGGTATTTTTAGGCTTAACGGCGAATGGTTGGCTTTACCGGCGGCGCTGTTTAAGGAAGTGACGCAGATTTCTGTTATCCACACTTTGCCACACCGCAGTAATAATATACTTATCGGCTTGGTGAATATTCGCGGTGAAATCCAGTTGTGCGTTTCCCTAAAAGCACTTTTGGGATTGGAAGCAGCAGATGCTAGCCGACAAAATATTAGTCCTGTTGTTTACGAAAGGATGGTAGTTGTTGAGAGAGAAGGCAGCCGCTGGGTGTTTGGAGTGGATGAGATTTACGGCATTCACCGCATTCTCCCGGAACAAATCAGAAATGTTCCATCTACTGTTTCTAAAGTGCCAGAAACTTATACTAAAGGGATTATCAGTTGGCAGGGGCAAAGTGTTTGTTATCTGGATGATGATTTGCTGTTTTATACGTTGAATAAGAAGATTATCTAATGAATTGGGAATAGGGCATGGGGCATTGGGAATTGGGCATGGGGCATTGGGAATTGGGCATTGGGTGAATGGAATCTGGCGAATAAAAGCGGGCGAAGGTCATTCGCGCCTACACAGACGAAACCCGCCTCCGCGGGTTGAAGAACGGGCGAAGGGAATTCGCGCCTACATGAACAAAACCGGGCGAAAGTGGGTTGGAATAAATTAAGGATTAATAAAAAATGAGCAATCAAGATATGAGCAATTTCTCCATGATGGATTTATTTCGCATGGAGGCGGACACTCAAGTAGCAGTATTAAATGAGAACATTTTGGTATTAGAAAATAACCCTAATTCTCCGGCTGAACTGGAATCTTTGATGCGGGCAGCCCACTCGCTCAAGGGCGCGGCGCGGATTGTGGGACTAGATGCTGCGGTGCGAATCGCTCACGTGATGGAGGATTGCTTTGTGGCGGCGCAGGCTGGCTCGATCGCCCTAGACTCACCTGATAAGATTGATGTGATGCTGCGGGCGATCGACCTTTTGGCCCAAATCAGCCAGATTCCGGAAACCGAGATCGAAAATTGGCTCCCGGTTAATCGATCGCAAATTGAAACCTTAGAAACTGCCATCTTAGCAATTATCAATAACGAACAATTAGATTTGGGCAGCCCAGATGAAGCAGAAACAATAGAACAAGAGACCATTGTTGAAACAGAAATTCTGCCGGAATGGGAGCCGCAATTACCTGTTGATTTTACCGCAGAAATAACAGACCACGTACAATTCAATTCTGATATTCCTCATGAAATATTGCCCGATTTGCCACAGGTTGAAAGTCCAGAAACTCGGTTGCTTAAAACTGATTTATCGATGTTAGCTTTATTTGCCGGAGAAGTAGAAGCACAATCAATACTATTAAACCAAACTTTACTCTCGCTCAAAAATGACCCCAATGAATATTTAGACTTAGACTCCCTTGTTAAATCCGCTCATTTAATAAAAGGTGCTGGCAGAATAGTTCAGTTCCATGAAGTTGTTAAACTTGCGAAGGCGATAGAAGATACATTTGTGGCACTTCAGAAGCACAAATCTAGCTTAAATCCCAGTCAAATTGACACCCTGCTCGCCGGAGTAAATTTTCTGGTAAATATGCAGGAAATTCCGGTACTGAAAATCGAAGCTTGGCTGGCAGAAAAAGAGGCAGAAATAGATAATATTGTCGCAGATATAAGTAAGATTCTTGAATTATTAACAACTAAACAATCGGCAACAACTGCCGCAGTTGTTTCACAAAAATCTGCCGAAGCAACGAGTCCCCAAACAACCCCGACACCACAACCAAAACCTCAAGATAATGCTTCCCAACGCACAAAGAATAGCGGTCAAATTTCCCCCGTCGCCAATTCTACAGCAGTAGCTGTAGAGCAACGACCGACTAAAATTGTTAGCGCAAAACCTGCACCTTCAAATCTCAGGGAAAACGCTCAAAAGCCTAAAACCGCTGACCGCGTAGTACGAGTAAATGCGGAAAACTTAAACCGAATTATGGGTTTGGCAGGCGAATCTTTAGTAGAAGCAAAATGGCTGCAACCGTTTGCTGATTCATTATTAAAACTGAGAAAAAACCAAGGACAGCTTTATAATTTGTTGGAGAAATTGCAGGAATCTTTAAGCGATTCTGTTCTAGATCAGCGATCGGAAGATTATCTCGGCAGTGCTCGCAAAAAAGCTAATGATTGCCGCCATATTTTGTCCGATCGCCTCAACGAACTAGAACTGTTTGCCCGCCGTTCTGCCAACTTGTCCGATCGCTTGTACCGAGAAGTTATTGCCAGCAATATGCGACCGTTTGCTGACGGCGTTTCAGCTTTTGGGCGAATGCTGAGAGATTTGGCGAGACAGTTGGGTAAGCAAGTGAAATTTGAAGTTGTTGGCAAATCTACTCAGGTAGATCGAGATATTTTAGAAAAATTAGAAGCACCGCTAACACACATTTTGCGTAACGCTATCGACCACGGTATTGAACTCCCAGACGCACGTTTGGCTGCGGGAAAATCGGCTGAAGGTACGATCCGACTGGAAGCTGCACATCGGGGCGGGATGCTATCAATTACCGTCTCGGATGATGGAAAAGGAATAGAACCGGAAAAACTCCGCCAAAAAATTGTCACGAAAGGTATGGTAAGTGCGGAAATGGCTGCGAAATTGACTGAACCGGAATTGATGGATTTTCTGTTTTTGCCTGGTTTTTCTACTGCTAGTCAAGTGACGGAAATTTCGGGCCGCGGTGTTGGTTTGGATATTGTGCAAAGTATGGTGCAGGAGGTTGGTGGCATTCTCCGGGCGACATCTATGCCGGAAAAAGGTATGAGTTTTCATTTGCAGTTGCCGCTAACTCTGTCGGTAATTCGGACGCTGTTGGTGGAAATTTCGGGGGAACCTTATGCTTTTCCGCTGACTCGGATCGATCGCATTGTGATGGTTGAGTCTGCTGATATTGCGATCGCCGAAAACCGACAGTATTTTACTCTTGACAACCAAAACATTGGTTTGGTGACAGCTTATCAGGTGTTGGAGTTAGCTGCGCCACCTGAAAAGTTGGATTTGCTGCCGGTGATCATTGTGAGCGATCGCTCTAGCAGTTATGGTTTAGCTGTGGATAAGTTTCTGGGCGAACGCGATTTAGTTGTCAGGCCTTTAGATCCGCGTTTGGGTAAGGTAGCGGATATCAGCGCGGCTGCTTTTATGGAAGACGGTACGCCGGTGCTGATTATCGATGTTGAAGATTTGGTGCGATCGACTGATAAACTGCTGGCTGAAAGTCAGTTACAGAAAGTTAGTAAAACCGAACAAACTGCTGAATCAACAACTCGCAAGCGCGTTTTGGTAGTAGATGATTCAATTACTGTTCGAGAAGTAGAGCGCAAACTTTTAGAAAATCAAGGATATGAGGTTGAAATAGCTGTTAATGGTATGGATGGTTGGAATGCTCTGCGTACCGGGCAGTTTGATTTGGTAATTAGCGATGTTGATATGCCGCGCATGACGGGGATTGAGCTGGTTAGTCAAATTAAAAATCATTCGGCCCTAAAGTCGATTCCGGTAATTATTGTTTCTTACAAAGACCGCGAGCAAGATAGAATCAGAGGATTGGAAGTGGGAGCGGATTATTATTTAACTAAAAGCAGTTTTCACGACGATACGCTGTTAAATGCGGTGGTTGATTTAATCGGTGAGGCTTGAAAAAAAATCTCGGGTTAAGTTTTTTTAATTAAAAACTAAAAATACGACCAAAATGTGGTATGAATAGTGGTAGGCTGCGTGATAGTTCGTAATTCAATCGGTAATTCAATACGCTTGGCCCCGAGCCCGGAGATCCCCCCTAGCCCCCCTTAAGAAGGGGGGAACCGGAAGCACTCAAAGTCCCCCTTCTTAAGGGGGATTTAGGGGGATCTCCGGGCCCGAAAAAGTGTTAACCCAACAGTATCGATCGCTAATTGAGAAGCGGTTTGCTGCCTCCGTCTACAAGTTTAGTTTTAACTGACCGACGAACACCATTCTCAGGAACAGGCAAGATGCCTGTTCCACAAAAAAATTCATCTCTTGTGGAACAGGCATCTTGCCTGTTCATAAAAGGCTTATTGACAATAGTGCAATATCTCAGTTTTAAAGAAAAGGCCGCAGCATAAAAAACTGGATCGGCAGGCTCCCGCAACTACCCGCAACTGAAAATTAATTAACTATGAGCAATTTCAACATGAAAATAGCGATCGTCAACGACACGTTGATTGCTGCTGAAGCTTTGCGCCGAGTTTTGGTGACGGTACCGGAGTATGAAATTATTTGGATAGCGGCGGATGGGGCCGAAGCTGTGTCCAAGTGCGCCCGCAATACACCGGATGTGATATTGATGGATTTGATCATGCCGGTGATGGATGGTGTTGAGGCGACGCGCCTGATCATGAAGCAATCTCCCTGCGCGATTCTGCTAGTGACATCTTCGGTGACAGGTAATGCGGGCAGGGTTTTTGAAGCTATGGGATATGGAGCTCTGGATGCTATTAATACGCCAATTTTGGGGTTGATGGGCAATTCCCCAAGCGGCGGTATGGAGTTGTTAAAAACTATTTCTAAAGTCGCTAGATTGATTGGTAAAAGTAACTCGACTTCTTTATTTCACAGCGCAACTCCTAAATGCTTGACTCCGCCGCTGCTGGCGATCGGCTCTTCGACTGGCGGGCCCCAAGCTTTGGCAACTCTGCTATCGGCTTTACCTGCCAATTTATCGGCGGCTGTGGCGATCGTCCAACACGTAGATGCTGAGTTTGCTCCTGGTTTGGCAGATTGGCTGAGTCAAAAAAGTAAGTTGGCGGTGAGTGTCGCAGTTGCCGATCGACCTTTGGAAGTCGGTAAGGTGATAATTGCCGCGACTAACGACCACTTAGTATTACAATCGAATTTAACACTTAAGTATACGAAAGAACCTTTAGAATATCCTTACCGCCCTTCAGTGGACACTTTTTTTGAGAGTGTCGCTCAATACTGGCAGGGCAAAGGGGTGGCAGTGCTGTTAACCGGTATGGGCAAAGACGGCGCTAAAGGGCTCAAAGTTTTGCGATCGGCTGGCTGGCACACGATCGCCCAAGACCGCGCTACCTCAGTAGTTTACGGGATGCCGAAAGCTGCTGCTGATTTGAATGCGGCTGTGCAGGTTTTGCCGATCGAGGCGATCGCCCCAGCCTGCATGAAATATCTCGTGTAGAAAATACTAGAGATGTTTGGGCCATAAGGCTTAAGTGGTTGAGCACAATGGCCGAGGTCGTGCCAGACTCTCAGCGATCATAATCAATCTATTGGGGTGATGTTTTGGGATCGCGATCGCGCGTGTATCTTGCCAGCAGTCTGTAATTTCACGGAATGCTGCGGTTACCGGGCACCTGCTAGCAAGCAGCAGTCGGCTGACCCAACAATTAGCGATCGTAGCCCTTGCAATCAATGTCAAGCGTGCTAGGCTGTGTAAAGATTTTACAAAAATCAGCGGATAAAACTTTACCAACCTGGTATTATCACCTGGTAAGCGTACTTAAATAATACCGGGTCGCTATTGACACTTAGAAAATATTTAAGTAAAAGTTTCGATCCTCTCCAGACAATGGCCGTTGCCCGATCTAGTTATGAAATTAACTCACTCTCAGGCTATTGAATTCGATTGCAGTTGTGCACTAAATCAACGAGAAAGTCAAATAGTCAACGGCAACGTGGTAAAGTTGAAGTTTGAGGATAGGGGAAACAATGGGAAAAACCCAGTTACCGCCAGAGATAGCGCCATTCTCAGTAACCTCAAATTGGAGAAAAGCCGTCACTCGATCGACTTAAATTTACCTTTAAATTCAGAAAGCAAAAAAATATCTAGCTTGACCGAATACACTGTTACAGTTTTACTGATTGACGATCAGGAAATGATCGGCGAAGCGGTGCGCCGAATGCTTGCTAATGAAAAAGACATTAAATTTTATTACTGTAACGATCCAGCTCAAGCAATTAAGAAAGCATTAGAGGTGAAGCCAACAGTCATCCTCCAAGATTTAGTAATGCCAGAAATAGATGGATTGCAGTTGCTGCGCTTTTTTCGAGGGAATTCGCTGACGCGAGACATTCCGATGATTGTTCTCTCCAGTAAAGAAGAAGCGGAACTAAAAGCGCAAGCATTTTCCTTGGGTGCTAACGATTATTTAGTAAAACTGCCCAATCCAGTCGAACTCATTGCTAGAATTCGCTATCACTCAAAAGCTTATATGCACCTGCAAGAAAGGAATCTCGCCTATCAAACCATGCAGGATTATCTAGTCAAATTAGAGATAGAACAAAAAAAATCTCAGGAGTTGCTGTTAAATATATTGCCAGAGGCGATCGCCGAAAGATTAAAAAAAGAACAAGGTGTAATCGCCGACGAATTCGCAGCAGTTAGCGTGATGTTCGCGGATATTGTTGGCTTCACCCAGTTGTCAGCATCAATATCGCCCAAAAAATTAGTACATTTACTCAACGATATATTTTCCAAGTTCGACGATCTCGCCGAAAAACACGGTTTAGAAAAAATTAAGACAATTGGTGACTCTTATATGGTAGTGGCGGGGTTGCCAAATCCGAGAGCAGATCACGGAGATGCGATCGCCGAAATGGCCATAGATATGCAAGAAGCCATAGTGAAATACAGAGAAGAGTTCGGTCTCACTATTAGCATCCGCATCGGCATTCATTCGGGCCCAGTGGTAGCTGGAATCATCGGGACAAAAAAGTTTATTTACGATTTGTGGGGCGATACAGTAAATACCGCTTCCCGCATGGAATCTCACGGTATCCCGGACGGAATTCAGATTTCCGACGCAACTTATTTGCTTATAGAAGACAAGTATGAGTTTGAAAAACGCGGTTTAATCAATGTCAAAGGTAAGGGCCAAATGGCTGCTTATTTATTAAAAGGAAGATTGGAAGTTGATTTTTAATTGGGAATTGGGAATGGGTAATTGGGAATTGGTAATTGGGAATTGGTAATCGGTAATTGGGAATTGGTAATTGGGAATTGGTAATCGGTAATTGGGAACCGGTAACTGGTAATTGGTAATTATTGATTAAGGGGTGTGAGATATGAGTAGACCAGATTTTGAGGATTTGGATGTTTACAAGTTGGCTGAAAAATTGGCAAATGAGGTTTGGTTTATCGTCAAAGAATGGGACTATTTTACAAAAGATACTATCGGGAAGCAACTTGTACGCGCCGCCGATAGCGTTTGCGCTAATATTGCAGAAGGACGTGGTAGATATAATTATCAAGACAATCGGCGTTTTGTCAAGATTGCCAGAGGTTCTTTGTATGAAACAATCAGCTTTTTGAGGCTAGCATATGCCAGAAAATTAGTGGGAAGTGAACAGGTAAAAAGATTCCAACCAATAATTGATGAATTGTCACCGAAGCTGAATGCTTATCTACAGTCAATAGGTAACAATCAAGAAAAATAATTGATTAATAATCAGAGTATATATAGCAATTATCAAGTGAGGTACAGTATTGGTAATTGGTAATGGCTAATTAGCAAGACAAATAGCGAGTAGATCGCGAAAGTTTAGAACCGCTATGAAACACCAATTACCAATTACCAATTACCAATTACCAATTACCCGTTCCCAATTACCAATTACCAATTATTAAATCTAACTCTTATGTTTCGAGATAATATTGTTCTGCTTCCGACCAATTTAGTTTAAGTAACGAATCTTCTCCACTTGAAAGCTTGAAACTCGGCTTAATTGGTTTTACGCCCAAAGCGCTAATAATCTGCGCTGCTACAGCTTTCGCCAATAGTGGCGGTACAGAATTTCCGACTTGGCGAAAACCGTGCCATTTTGTGACGTGAAATCTAAACCAGTCAGGATAGGAATGCAATCGCGCTGCTTCTCTGACTGTAATGCACCGAGGCGCGATCGGGTGAATTGGCCTTGGCGAAGTATAAGCGCCCCTCGCCCTGTCGGTTCCAGCCCTGAGAGTGTTGCAAACTCCGTCGGGGTGCAGCTTGTAAAAACGGCTGATCGGCTCTTTTTCGCCGTAGGCTGCGGCTGCAAATCTTTCCATACATTCGGCAGAATGTTTGGTGCGCCGACTGCATGAGAGGATTTGTCGATCGTACTGGCGATCGTAAGCATAATCATTATCAAAATCATCGAATCCGCGCAAAAAACTCGCGTAATCGCTGCTGCACTTTCCGTACTCCACCATTACCCAATCTCGGTGTAGCAACTCGCTATACTTTTCTACTTCCGGCAAATCTCCAATCGCATCCAAAACTGTCGGAACCGCAGGTAAATTAACTTTTTTATAGCGTTTAGGAAGTTTCTTTTTAGGCAAAAAAGTAGTTGGCTGAGGATAGTTTGGCAGATCGTAGTCTTTTTTGCAACCAATCAGAAACAATCGTTTGCGAGCTTGCGGTACTCCGTAGTGAGCTGCGTTAAGAACTTGATAGTTTTCTTCTACTTGATAGCCTGCTTCCAGAAAAGAGCTAATTAAAAGATTCAGGAGTTCTTTGTGTTCACCTGCTACAATTCCCGGCACATTTTCCATTACAAAAAACTTGGGTTTGAGCTCCAAAACTAAGCGTTGAAAGTGGAAAATTAGAGAATTTCGCGGATCGCCGACATCGCGCTTCCCCATCAGCGAGAATCCTTGACAGGGCGAACCGCTGATTACTACGTCGATTTCGCGCTTGCCGATCGCAGATTTTTGCCGAATTTCTGCTCCCGTCAGCTCTGAGACATCTTTGCACAATACAGAACACATCGGGAAATTGAACTCGTGGGTAGCGCAGTGGATGGGGTCAATTTCGACTGAAGCAAGTACATCAAAACCTGCTTGTTCAAAGCCCAGCGTCATGCCGCCTGCACCTGCAAATAAATCAACAGCGATCGGTCGCTTTTTCCGATAGCTTGACATAATATTTCAATACTAAAATTGTTTTAAGAAGCTGTATTTATTTTAACATTTTTGATTATTTCGGCAGCAGCGCGATCGCACACACCGACATCTCCCAGACTTTCGCGCATTTGGCGATAATCCGTCAAAGTTTGCTGGCGTCGATCGGCATTTTGCAGCAATTCCAGGGCGTGGAAAACTATATTTTCGGCAGTAGCCTCGTCTTGCAGCAACTCCGGAACGATCGCCTTCATTTGCACCAAATTGGGCGGAGAGATAAAAGGAATCGACAATTTCAGCAGGTGGCGAGCAATCATCGCCGTAATGCGACTGACGCGGTAGGCGACAACTTGCGGAACGCCGAGCAAAGCTAATTCCAAATTAACAGTACCAGATTTGGCGATCGCAAAGTCGGCAGCAGCCAATATTTCCAGATTTTGATTTTCCAACAAAGTAGCCCGCAAACCGTAATTCTCGATCGCTTGTTCGATTTTGCTGCGGAAAGCTGCTTGAGAAACCGGAATCCAGAAATGAACCTCCGGGATTTTAGCTTGGATAATGCGAGCAGCCTCAAATATCACCGGCATCAGGTACTTGAGTTCTTGCTTTCTAGAAGCAGGAATTAGAGCGACTGAAACCTGTTCCGGCTCAATTCCCAAAGTTTTGCGGGCAACTTCCCGACTGGGCGCAGATTGCATTCTATCCAGCAAAGGATGACCAACCCAACTGACTTGAGAGCCTTTGGCGCGATAATAAGTAGCTTCCTGGGGGAAAATCGCCAAAATGCGATCGGCAATATTGACAATCAGATCCGTATTGCGAGGAGAAATCGAGCAAACCCATTCTTGAGGTGCGATGTACCAAACCACAGGTAAATCGGGCAAACAGCGGCGAATGTAGCTACCAATACCGAGATTGGGAGTCAAATAATCAATCAATACAACAACATCGGGACGGAATTTTTTGAGATATTGTTTAGCTTTTTGCTGAACTGCGATCGTTGGCAAAATATACGGCACAGATTCTATAATACCCATAGAACCAATACCCAGAGTATCGCCTAAAATAGTAGCGCCAGCTTGAGCCATACGAGGGCCGCCCAATGCGGTTATTTCCAACTCCAAACCAGCGGCGACAGCATGACGTTTTAAAGCTGCAACTAACAAAGCTCCTTGCAAATCGCCAGAAACCTCACCAGTGCTGATAAAAATTTTCATAAACTCCTCAATATCCTCGGTAAGGTGCGTCAGACAAAAACTGTTTGAGTTACCTATAGCTGGTGACTGACGCACCGTACAGCTTCCTTCTCTTCCTTCGTGTCCTTCGCGTCTTCGCGGTTCAATAATACTAATTCTTTGAGTCCGCAAGAATTAATATAAGGCTCATTCATTTTTTACCAGGAATCAAGCCTCGCCGCCCTTTGGTTACAGACTGTTGCACAAATCTCCGCAGGTGCTGCAAGTGATGATTTTCCGGTAACAAATCCAATTGTTCCAAAGCTTGATTGAGAGTGTAGCCAGAATGGTATAAAATCCGAAAAGTTTTCTTTAAAACTAGCAAATCTTCTGGAGTTAAACCTGCACGTTCGAGGCCTATTTTGTTGATAGCTCGCACTCGCGAAGGATTCCCTTCGACTAGCATATAGGGTGGCACATCTCGATCGATCCTGCTCAAGCCACCGATCATGGATAAGCGGCCGATGTGGACAAACTGATGAACGCCCAAAACCCCGCTGAGTCTGGCTTGAGACTCAATTTTGACGTGTCCCGCTAGGGCTACAGCGTTGGCAATGATTACTCGATCGGCAATATCGCAATTATGGCCCACATGAACGTAAGCCATCAACATATTATTATTGCCGAGCGTCGTGCTTTCCCCCGCTCCAGTAGCGCGGTTGATTGTCACGTATTCCCGAATCACATTGTTGTCGCCAATTGTCACCCTAGTCAGAGAACCCTCATATTTGAGATCTTGAGGTTCCAAACCAATGGCCGCACCAGGGAAAATTTGATTGCGAGCACCTATTTCTGTTAGCCCGTCGATAATTGCATGGGCACCAATCTTAGTCTCCGGCCCGATTTTCACTCTTTCCCCAATTACAGCATAAGCACCCACTTCTACAGTCGGGTGCAGTTCGGCGCGGGGATGAATCACAGCAGTTGGGTGAATCAAAGTAAGCATTTTTCAGTTTTCAGTTGTCAGTTTTCAGTTTTCATGCCAAATCAAGCTTAAATACCCCGTTTATTTCTTAGTCCGCGGAGGCGGACTTCGCTTGTGTAGTAGCGATTTCAATCGCCGAATCATCAAGGAGTAACAAACCAGAATTTAGTATCAGTAGTCCCTTGATACTCCCCAGCCCGCTCCGGGACGGGGATTCTTGAAGAGTCCAAATGCGAACTTTCAAAGGCGAAATCAAAGCGCCTCTACTGACTCCTTCAAGA
>NZ_JAEQCX010000094.1:28040-58493 GCF_020738035.1 Microcoleus sp. PH2017_28_MFU_U_A | reverse complement strand
AGGTAGTTGTTTTGAACGTCTAGATGTGTCTTGACAGCGTATTTAAGAGTGTCAAAGCTTCTTAAGAATCTCCGCACCTTCAGGTCGGAGAGTGTCAAAAGTCCTATTTTGCTAAGTCCTGAAGAGGAAGTAAACTGTATTGGTAAAGATTATTGGAACACTTTTCCGTTTAAATATTAATCATGACTAACAGCGAGCCAAACCCACAAACACCTTCCGCAGAAAGCCTCTCTAGCGAAAGCGCGATCGCCTCCGAGCAGGTCGAAAAAGCCACAGCAGTGAGCTATGCCGAAGAAATTGAAACTGTGATTGCCAGCATGGCTGTAGACCAAAAAGTGATGGTCGGTCAAAATGAAGCTGGCGGACATCTTTGGAAATTCAAGTACGGGAGCGTTGAAGTGTTCGTGCAACTCACGGGCGAAACCGAAAATGATACTTTAACTGTTTGGGCTTTTGTGCTTCAGTTGCCGGCAAAGAATGAAGCTGAATTAATGCGGAAACTGCTAGAAATGAATTGGCTGGCTACTTTAGAATCTCATTTTGCGATCGTTGACAACCAAGTTGCCGTAATATCAACTCGGACGATCGCCGAAATCTCTGCTGGGGAAATGTCACGCGCTATTACTATTGTAGCCACCATCGCCGATGACAACGATGACTTGCTGCAAGCAGAATTTGGTAATTAGTCATTAGTCATTAGTCATTAGTCATTAGTCATTAGTCATTAGTCATTGGTAATTAGTCATTGGTCATTGGTAATTTCAACTGTCAACTGTCAACTGTCAACTGTCAACTGTCAACTGTCAACTGTCAACTGTCAACTGTCAACTGTCAACTGTCAACTGTCAACTGTCAACTGTTAACTAATGACTAATGACTAATATGCAGGCCCTGCGATCCAAGAAATCGCGATTCCCAGCCCCAAACCGACGAACACTTGAAAAGGAGTGTGTCCCAGCAACTCTTTCAGGCGAGCCTCATTAAAGTTGTGGTCTTCCTCAAAAAACTCGTCGATAATTTGGTTGAGGATTTGAGCTTGTTTCCCTGCTGCTTGGCGGACTCCAGCAGCGTCGTACATGACAATAATTGCAAAGATGGCTGCGATCGCAAATTCTGGACTTTCCCATCCCATCGTTTGTCCGACTCCCGCAGCCAAAGCGCCCACAAAAGATGAGTGAGAGCTGGGCATTCCGCCCGTTGTTACCAAATACCGCAGATTAAACTTACGATTTTTGATTAATTCGATCGGCAATTTAATGATTTGAGCCGACAGACAAGCGATCAAAGCAACTATCAGTACATGATTGTGTAAGATGCCGCTGCAAATTTCCTGCATATTCTTTAGTATTTCTAGTTACTGCGGCTGGTAATAAAATCGGCGATTCCCAATAAAGGCTGGGCTTTACTTCCAAACACTGCCAATTGAGCCTTAGCATCAGCAACAAGCTCTTTGGCTTGGCGCCGAGACTCCTCAATTCCCCACAAACTCGGATAAGTCACCTTTCCGGCTTGAACATCTTTGCCAGCGGTTTTGCCCAATTCTTCTTGAGTAGCAGTAATATCCAGAATGTCATCAATTATCTGGAAAGCCAGCCCAATATTTTTAGCAAAACGCGAAAGCCGCTGCAAATCCGCAGCAGAAGCCCCAGCCAGAATTCCCCCACAAACCACGCAGGCTTCTAACAGCGCGCCGGTTTTGTGAGCGTGAATGTAGGTCAAAGTTTCTATAGAAACATCTTTCAATCCTTCCGATTCCAGGTCAAGTACCTGACCGCCTACGAGTCCAGCAGCGCCAGATGCCCGCGCTAAATGGGCGATCGTCTGCAACACCTGTAGGGGGGGTACGTTCTCAGTTTTAGTGGCGATAAATTCAAAGGCATAGCTCAACAAACCATCGCCAGCCAAAATTGCGATGTCTTCGCCGTAGACTTTGTGGTTAGTCAGTTTGCCGCGCCGATAGTCATCATTGTCCATTGCCGGCAAATCGTCGTGAATTAGCGACATGGTGTGGATCATTTCCAAAGCGCAAGCTGTGGGCATTGCCATTTGGGAAGTGCCACCGGCGATTTCGCACCCAGCCAGACACAGGATCGGACGTAGCCGTTTGCCCCCTGCTAGCAGTGAGTAGCGCATGGCTTCGTAAATTTTCTCTGGGTAGATGACCTGGATCGCACCGTCGAGAGCTACCTCGATCGCCTTTTTTTGTTCGACTAGGTAAGTAGATAAGTCGAAAGCGGATTCCGGTTGAGACGAATCCATTTCTGTTGCTGCAAATACCATCCCTTGCTCTCTTGTACTGAATGTGACGAAAGGATACTGTGAGTTGTTTTGGTCGATCGCGCCGACTTTTAGGGGGGCGATCGCTCGAAATCTGAGACTCAATTTAATCATTTTACGGGTGTTGTTGCACAGAAACTTATTAGTGTGGATGTCAAGGATTTAGTTTTGCTTGAGGGTTGGGATATGAAGTTGTTGACACCGGAACAGATTCGGGACTGAATCTGCTTTTCTGAGCAGTCAAGAGATGTGCGATCGATCGCTCTGCTTCACCAAACTATTTTGTTAAATTTTATTGAGTCGAGCGCTACCGTGGATATGAACTAGCCTACTGTACAATCACAAACCACATATTGGACTTGGCTAGGCCGACGAGAGCGATCGCCAACCGCCACAACTCAGCCGTTGGTCGGCAAAAATACCAATAAGACTCAACAGAAGGTTACACGCCGATTATGCAACCATTTAAATTGCCAGAATTTTATATGCCTTGGCCGGCGCGGCTGAACCCTAATCTGGAAGCCGCGCGAGTTCATTCCAAAGCATGGGCTTACGAGATGGGGATACTTGGCTCAAAAGAAGAAGCCCAAGGCCAGCCTATTTGGGACGAACGCAAATTCGATGCCCATGACTACGCCTTGCTTTGCTCCTATACCCATCCAGACGCACCAGCAACGGAACTAGACTTAGTAACCGACTGGTATGTGTGGGTATTCTTTTTTGACGACCACTTTCTGGAAATCTACAAGCGTAGTCAAGACATGGTTGGGGCGAAGGAATACCTCGATCGACTGCCAGCATTTATGCCGATCTACCCTAACGACACCCCTCCCGTTCCCACCAACCCAGTAGAGCGGGGCTTGGCAAACCTGTGGTCTCGCACCGCCTTTACTAAGTCTGTGGAATGGCGGCAACGATTCTTTGAGAGTACCAAAAACCTCTTGGATGAGTCGATGTGGGAACTTGACAATATCAACCAAAATCGAATTGCCAACCCCATCGAATACATTGAGATGCGGCGTAAAGTTGGCGGCGCACCCTGGTCTGCGGATCTGGTGGAACACGCCGCGTTTGTAGAAGTTCCGGCCAAAATTGCCGCAACTCGACCAATGCGGGTCTTGAAAGAAACATTTGCCGATGGAGTACATCTACGCAACGACCTATTCTCCTATCAAAGAGAAGTAGAAGATGAAGGCGAGAACTCGAACTGTGTATTGGTCTTAGAACGCTTCCTCAATGTGAGTACCCAAGAGGCGGCTAACCTCACTAATGAACTGCTGAACTCACGGTTATATCAGTTTGATAATACTGCTGTCACCGAGTTACCTTCCCTGTTTGAGGAGTACGGAGTAGATCCAGTAGAGCGTGCCCATGTTCTCCTTTATATCAAAGGACTTCAGGACTGGCAGTCGGGCGGTCACGAGTGGCATATGCGATCGAGCCGCTATATGAACAAACAGGAAGCGGATAATTCTGCGACACCAACGATTCTGGGTGGGCCTACTGGACTAGGCACATCGGCGGCGCGGCTTGAGTCGTTATACGCCAACTTGGGTTTAGGAAGGTTCAAGAGCTTTACTCACGTTCCCTACCAGGCTGTAGGGCCAGTGAAATTGCCCAATTTTTATATGCCCTTCTCTACTACTTTGAATCCCAATCTGGATGCAGCGCGGAATCATTCTAAGGAATGGGCGCGCCAAATGGGGATGCTGGACTCACTACCTGGCATTCCTGATGCTTTCATCTGGAATGACCACAAGTTTGATGTTGCTGATGTAGCCCTATGCGGTGCGTGGATACATCCGAATGGGTCTGAGTATGAGCTAAATTTAACAGCTTGCTGGCTGGTTTGGGGAACCTATGCCGATGATTACTTCCCAGCACTCTACGGGAATAACCGCGACATGGCTGGCGCGAAAGTGTTCAACGCCCGACTGTCGGCGTTTATGCCTCTCGACGACTCCACCCCCCCAGCGGTGCCGACTAATCCGGTGGAACGTGGCTTGGCAGATATTTGGTCTCGAACTGCTGGGCCAATGTCTGCTAATGCGCGGACTGAGTTCCGCCGTGCGATCCAGGATATGACTGACAGTTGGGTGTGGGAACTGGCTAATCAAACTCAAAATCGGATTCCAGACCCGATCGACTATATTGAAATGCGCCGTAAGACGTTTGGTTCGGATTTGACAATGAGCTTGTCTCGACTAGCCCAGGGCGGCGAGATCCCAATGGAGATTTACTACAGCCGGCCAATGCGATCGCTGGAAAATTCCGCGGCCGACTTTGCCTGTTTCACTAACGATATCTTCTCCTACCAGAAAGAAATCGAATTTGAAGGGGAAATCCATAATATCGTACTGGTTGTGCAGAATTTCCTCAACTGCGATATGATCCAGGCTGTCGAGATTGTGAACAATCTGATGACCGCGCGGGCGCAGCAGTTTCAACACATTGTCGCCACCGAACTGCCAGCCCTTTTTGAGGATTTCAACCTGGATGAAAGCACTCGCGAGAAACTGCTTGCATATGTCGAGAAACTAGAACAATGGATGTGTGGCGTACTCAAGTGGCATACGAAAGTAGACCGCTATAAGGAATTTGAATTGCGTAATAGTGCTTCCCCAGTAGTGCGACTGCTCAACGGGCCCACAGGGTTTGGCACTTCGGCAGCACACATCAAATCTTTGGTCGGTGCAAGCAGTTTTTTGGCCAATAATCGGTAAATTTGAATCGAATTGTATCTTTTTGTCAAAGATACGATTTGATTGTCTCTTTTTACAAGACAATCTGTCTTGCTAACTTAGGTTTTTCTCGATCGCCCTTCGGTGAAGTAAAACCAAGTTGTTTTTTGAGTAACTAGAAAGTGAAGAATTAAGTTATGACCTATTCCAATGATTCGGGTTCAGATGTTGAGAATCAACAACCTCAGTTGAGTTTAAGTACAGCAGCAGCCCGTAATTTGGCGACGACCACCAAATCTGCACCGCAGATGCAGGAAATTACCTCACGGTGGTTGTTGAAACTGTTGCCGTGGGTGCAAACAAAGGGTGGTGTATATCGAGTTAACCGTCGTTTAAGTTATACCGTAGGTGATGGAAGAGTCTCTTTCACCAACACTGGCGCAACTGTACAAGTAATTCCCCAAGAACTTACTGAGTTGCCATTGCTCAGAGGGTTTGAGGACACAGAAGTTTTAACTGCGTTGGCGAACCAGTTTGTGCAGGAAGAGTACGCTGCCGGGGACACGATCGTTGAAATAGGTCAAGCAGCCGATCGAGTATTATTGATCGCCCGTGGTAAAGTTAACAAGATTGGTCTTGGCAAGTATGACGAACAGGTTGTTTTAGATGTACTCGCTGATGGCGATCGTTTCGGTGATGAATCTCTAGTAGAGTCTCAAGACACCTGGCAGTATACCCTCAAAGCTGTCACCAGATGTATCGTATTAGGATTACCTCAACAGGCGTTTGAGCAAATCCTTAACCAGTCCGAAGCTTTACAAAATCAGGTCGATAAGTTCCGCGCCATCCTCAGCCAGCCACAAACTACTGAAGGTGAAGCTGCTATTAATGTATCTGCCGGTCATCGCGGCGAGACTGAGTTGCCTGGTACTTTCGTTGATTACGATCTCTCACCCCGCCAATATGATTTGAGCATTGCCCAAACCGTGTTGCGGATCAGTACCAGGGTAGCCGATCTGTACAATGAACCAATGAATCAGACCGAACAACAATTGCGTCTGACTGTTGAGGCATTACGGGAACGTCAAGAACACGAAATGATCAACAACCCCGAATTTGGGTTGCTGCATAACGCCGACCTCAAACAACGCATCTACAGTAGCACTGGCGCACCTACGCCGGACGACATGGACGAATTGCTGGCTACGGTATGGAAAGACCCTGGCTTCTTCCTGGCTCATCCCCGCACGATCGCTGCCTTTGCTCGCGAGTGTAACCGCATAGGCATCTATCCACAAAGCATTGACATGGGCGGCCACCAAGTACCGGCTTGGCGTGGTGTACCGATCTTTCCCTGCAACAAGATCCCCATCACAAATACCCGCACCAGTTCTATCCTCTTACTCCGCACTGGTCTTGAAAAACAAGGCGTTATCGGTTTACATCAAACTGGTATCCCTGACGAATATCAACCTAGCTTGTCTGTCCGCTTCATGGGCATCAGTGAAAAGGCAATTATGTCTTATCTCGTCACAGCTTACTACTCCGCAGCCGTCCTAGTACCTGACGCCCTCGGCATTCTCGAAGATGTAGAAGTCGGTCGTTAATTAGACCTCGACCATATTTATTGTGGAACAGGCATCCTGCCTGTTCAAAACTTGCTTTTCCAATAATTATTGTGGAACAGGCATCCTGCCTGTTCAAAACTCCAATAATTATTGTGGAACAGGCATCCTGCCTGTTCAAAACTTGCTTTTCCAATAATTATTGTGGAACAGGCATCCTGCCTGTTCAAAACTTGCTTTTTTGGAGAGGTCTAAGAGGTCTATTGGTGCTGAGAGGTTAAGGCAAATGATTTTTGTCGATCGGTAATTACGCTCTATTTTAAGCGTTAAATCCAGTAGACTTCTCTCAAAAAGCTTGTCTGGAACAGGCAAGATGCCTGTTCCACAATAATTATGGGAGATGTCTAGTAATTATTGACAAAACAATTGCCTTAACCTCTCACCTATTAGAGCGGGTATTTTTGTTAGTAAGTAAAGGATGAGGTAATGACATATTCTAATGATTCGAGTTTGGAAGTTGAAGGTCAGCAACCTCAACTGAGTTTAGGTACAGCCGCAGCCCGTAATTTGGCGACGACAACCAAATCTGCACCGCAAATGCAGGAAATTACCTCGCGGTGGTTGTTGAAGATGTTGCCATGGGTGCAGATCAAAGGTGGTAATTATCGGGTAAACCGTCGTTTAACCTATACCGTGGGTGATGGGAGAATTACTTTCACCAATACAGGCGCGACTGTCCAGGTAATTCCCCAAGAACTTTGTGAATTACCCTTGCTGCGAGGGTTTGATGATGTTGAAGTGTTGACGGCTTTGGCCAGTCGATTTGTGCAACAGGAGTTTGCACCCGATGATATCATCGTGCAGTCAGGTCAACCAGTCGATCGGCTTTTCCTGATCGCTCATGGTAAAGTTAATAAATTTGGTCTTCCCAAATATGAAGAAGAACCTTTATTGGGCGCGTTAGCTGATGGGGATCATTTTGGCGATGAGGTTTTAGTAGCGTCTCAAAGCAATTGGAAGTTTACGGTTAAAGCTGTGACTCGATGCACAGTATTAAGCTTACCACAACAAGCGTTTAGGGAAATTATGAACCAGTCGGTGGCTTTGCAGACTCAGATCGATCGAGCCGTAACTCGCGCACAATTACCACAGAATAAGCAGGGTGAAGCCACCATTGCTTTATCTTCAGGACATACTGGAGAAACTCAATTACCAGGGACTTTCGTTGACTACGAACTTTCTCCCCGGGAATATGAGTTAAGTATTGCCCAAACTGTGTTAAGGATCAATACTCGCGTCGCTGATTTGTATAATGAACCAATGAATCAGATGGAACAACAATTACGTCTGACGATTGAGGCATTACGGGAACGTCAAGAATATGAATTGATCAATAACCGTGAATTTGGTTTACTGCACAATGCCGATCTTAAACAGCGTCTTCACCCCCGCACTGGTGCGCCTACTCCTGATGACTTAGATGAATTGCTTACTCGCCGCAGAAAGTCGAAGTTCTTCCTAGCTCATCCTCGCACTATTGCAGCCTTCGGCCGGCAGTGTAACCGCCTCGGTATCTATCCACAAAACATCGACATGGACGGAAGTAAAGTTATTGCGTGGCGCGGTGTACCTCTTCTTCCTTGCAATAAGATACCCATCACCAAAAACCAAACCAGTTCTATTCTTGTGATGCGTACTGGTGAAGAAGATCAGGGCGTGATCGGTTTACAGCAAACAGGAATACCCGACGAATATCAACCAGGCCTATCTGTTAGATTTATGGGTATTAGTGAAAAGGCCATTATGTCCTACCTTGTTACTGCATATTACTCCGCAGCCGTGCTAGTACCTGACGCACTTGGTATCCTTGAAGATGTTGAAATCGGGCGTTAGGAGGGATTCCGGTTGGGACTAATCGATCGGCGATCGAGGTCGATCGCGCCGACTTTTACGGTGGCCGATCGATCGGTACGACTCTAATCCCTAATATTGAAGACTTGATAAGTCTCTGGCTGTCTGCAAAAACCGCTGCACCGCTGGCGTGGGATTGTCGCGCCAAATTAGAGCAATTGAGACGATCGGACTTGGTTCTTGTAAATGTTTGTAAACAACCCCAGTGCGCTGGAAGTTTTGCATCGATGCGGGGACGATCGCCACCCCCATCTCGGCGGCTACCAAGCTGATAATTGTCTGCATTTGAATCGCTTCTTGACCGGCGATCGGGCTAAAACCTGCTTGCAGACACAGACTGACGATCGGATCGTACAATCCTGGAGCTAGGGAACGGGGAAATAGTATGAAAGGTTCGGCAGAAAGTTCGCGCAATTCTACAACAGCGCGATCGGCTAAATAATGCGTTTCTGGCAGCGCCACGATCAGAGGTTCTCGAAAAACGATTTCGGAATTTATGCCATCTTCCTCGATTGGAGGGCGCACGAAGCCGATATCAATGCGCCCGAACCGCAGTCGCTGCAATTGTTCGTTAGTTGTGAGTTCGTGCAGTTCGAGCTTGACGGCGGGACACCGAGTGCGAAACGCCTGCAAGATGGCTGGAACTACATTGTGCGCGGCGGAACTCACAAAGCCTACAGTGAGTTGACCGAGTTCCCCGCGGCTGGTTTGTTTGCCAAGTTGAATAGCGCGATCGACTTGTAGCAGAATTTTCTGTGCTTCCTCAAAAAAAACCTGTCCGGCTTCCGTTAGCACAACTGTCCGCTTGGTGCGACGAAAAAGTTGAAAGCCCAACTCTGCCTCCAAATGCTGAATTTGTTGACTTAGCGGAGGTTGAGCCATGTGCAGTCTTTCCGCTGCGCGAGTGAAATTCAGTTCCTCTGCAACGGCAATAAAGTAACGCAAATGTCGCAGTTCCATAGCTTCCCAATCATTAATATTTTAAAAGTATAAGTTATTAGCTAAAAAGATATTGGACATTGATGATGGCATTTAATACAGTAATTAATAGGTGAGATTGAGAATTAAACAATGGTTAATTTGGATATTAAAATCAGAGAAGCAGAACTTGCAGACTTAGAATTAATTCTGACTTTTATCGCGCACAAAAGCGAGTTCGACGGAGCTAGAAATCTGTTGGCAGCAACAGCCGAGAAATTGCAACGAGCGTTATTTTGTCAGTCTCCGCTAGTGCGGGTATTGTTGGCGGAAGTTGCAGGCACTGCTGTAGGATTTGCGATGTTTTATGCTACCTATTCAAGTTTGTTGACCCAGCCTTGTCTGTGGCTTGATGATTTATTTGTGCAAGCTCCCATGCGCGGTATGGGAGTGGGTACAGCTTTGTTGAAACATTTGGCACAAATTGCTGAATCCACAAATTGCGGGCGAATTGAATGGACTGTTAATGCTAAAAATTCAGCGGGAGTTGCTTTTTATGAGAAGCAGGGAGCGCGGATTTTGGAAAATATTAGGGTTTGCAGGATTGATGAAAATGCGATCGCGGAACTCGCTAGCAAATGATTCGCTCGCTTTTGTGAAGGAGGATTTTTTTATTAACCGCAGAGAACACAGAGAACACAGAGAGAGAAGAAAGGTTTAGAGTAGTTATGATGACACAAGATTCTTGGAATACGGATCTCTACGAACAGCAACACGCTTTTGTTTGGCAATACGGCGAATCGCTCTTAGAATTACTGGCTCCGCAGGCGGGAGAAGGAATTCTGGATTTGGGCTGCGGTACGGGACAGTTAACTGCAAAGATTGCTGAAAGTGGTGCTTTTGTGCAAGGTATTGATTCTTCTTTGGCGATGATTTCCACTGCTAAATCAAATTATCCTCACATTAACTTTGTGGCGGCGGATGCGAGGAATTTTCAAGTGGAAGAGCCGTTAGATGCTGTGTTTTCTAATGCGGTTTTGCACTGGATAAAACAACCGGATGCTGCGATCGCTTGCGTGGAAAAAGCGCTGAAGCCGGGAGGGCGTTTTGTGGCTGAGTTTGGCGGTAAGGGGAATGTGGGGGCGATCGCCCGCGCGCTTTTGAATGTTTTGTCGGAAATTGGCTGCGAGGAGCCCCAATCGCTTAATCCTTGGTATTTTCCGAGTATCGGCGAGTATGCTCTGCTGCTGGAAAACCACGGTTTTGATGTGAGTTATGCGGTTTTGTTCGATCGCCCGACTCCCCTAGAAGGCGGCAGCGCTGGTATGGTAAATTGGATCGAGATGTTTGCAGGCGGGTTTTTGTCGGGTTTGTCGCCGTTCGTGCGATCGCGCGCAATTAAACAAGTTGAAGAACGTTTGCGGCCCGCTCTTTACCGCGATGGTAATTGGAGTGCAGATTATCGCCGAATTCGCGTTGTTGCTGTCAAGAAATAGTCGGCATTACCCAAATTAGCCGGAATTATCTCAGTAGGAACCGCTCATTTTTGTAAAAAGCATTTGGGTACATCTCAGTTTGGAAAATATTTTTGTAGGGGCGAAGCATGACCTCCGTCAATATGAGATTATAACGAATAACTTATATGCGGTCATGCTTCGCCCTCTTCACAAGTTAGATGTACCGAAAGCATTTTCTGATTTTATTCCTGTATCCGCTCCTGCTTCTGCAATCAAAAGAGCGGATACAGCAATCTCATGTCAAGGCAAAACTGCACATTTCTGCTATGATTCGCGCGCTCGTCAAACCATCTTTTTCGTATAACTAGAAACTGTATTTTCCAACAACATAGCAACAGTCATCGGCCCGATTCCTCCCGGCACCGGCGTAATCGCTCCGGCTACTGTTTTCACAGCATTAAAATCTACATCTCCGGCCAAACGGCTAGTACCATCTGGATTGACGACGCGGTTAATGCCAACATCAATTACTACTGCTCCCGGTTTTACCATATTAGCTGCAATCATTTCGGTGCGGCCGACGGCGGCAATTAAAATATCGGCTTGGCTGGTAATTGATTCTAGGTTTTGCGATCGCGAATGAGCTACAGTAACAGTGCAATCGGCTTCTAACAGCATCAGCGCCATCGGTTTACCCACCAAAATACTGCGGCCCAAAACAACAGCATTTTTTCCTTTCAAATCAATCTGGTATTCCTGCAATAACCGCATCACTCCGGCGGGAGTACAACTCCGCAAACCTTGCTCACCCCGTACCAAGCTACCTAAATTTACAGGGTGAAGTCCGTCAGCATCTTTGTCAGGTGCAATTTGGTACAGCAGCGAAATTGCGTCTAGGTTTTCTGGTAGCGGAAGTTGTACTAAAATGCCGTCTACTCGATCGTCCTCGTTGAGTGCATGAATTGCAAGTTCGAGTTCCGCTTGAGTCACGTTTGCTGGATAATGCTGGCCAAAGGAAGCTATGCCAACTTTAGCGCAGGCTCGCTCTTTGTTGCGGACGTAAGCCGCGCTGGCTGGGTTGTCTCCCACCATCAGCACCGCAAGTCCCGGAGGACGCCCAATCTGGGGTTGTAGGGCGCGGACTTTTTCGCTCAGTTCGCTTTGAATCTTTGTCGCTAAAGCTTTGCCATCTAGTATTTGAGCAGTTTTGGCATCCATTGTAGACTCTAGGTTAGGGGCTGACGAGTTTAAATTTTAGCTTAACTGCCGTCAAGGACTACAAAGCGAGAAATTTCTGACTCGCGATCGACTCTGAGGATTCTGTTACAGTAAGTCGTATCTCACAATCTCAAATATCAAATCCTTTGACAAATGACTACTATAATTCAGCAAGTTTGGATTCAAAGATACTCCATAGGCTCTTTATTGCTAATACTGACTAGCGGTTTGCTCAGTTGTGGCAATGTACCCATGTCTCAACTCAATCTCGGTTTGAATGTTGCTAGCATTGGCGACATTCAACAAAAGCGGCAAGTTGATGGTGAAGTTTATCTCCGAGGGAAGGTGGAAAATCGCGCTCCGTTTGTGGGGAATGCGGCTTATCAAATTCAAGACGGTACTGGTAAGATTTGGATTTTAACTAAGCAAGCTTTGCCCAAGCTTGGCGATGAAGTGTTGCTCAAGGGAGAAGTCCGCTTTAAGAGTATCACCGTGAAGGAATTGGCAGGGAAGGATTTAGGTGAAGTTTATATTGAGGAAATGGAACAATTAAACCGCACTCCAGCGGCTGATAAAGCAAAATAACTACACGCTAATTTTTTTTCAATAATTAAGTACCTGTATTTCATGAAAATCCAAGGTATGTAGTTGCGCTTGGGCGCTTTGGCTTTGGTTATTGGTGATGAAATGCGATCGCGTTTACGAGCTCTTTCGTTTATATTACAGATTGGGTGAAACAAAGTTTTGACTGGGCTTGTTTATGAGCTTGTTCGTTTTTATTACAAATTTGGGTGAACCCGTCTCTAGTCAAAATTCTTCCCTCTTCCTTCTTCCTTCTTCCTTCTCGGTGCATTTCACTTTTGAAGAGAAGAGGGCGAAGCATGACCGCATATAAGTTATTAGCTATCATCTCATATTGATTGCGGTCATGCTTCGCCCCTACACACATATTTGCCAAACGCCAAACTGAGATGCACCCCTTCCCTCTTCCTTCTTTTCTCTTCCTTCTTCCTTCTTCCTTCTTCCTTCTTCCTTCTTCCTTCTTCCTTATGACTAAAATTCACGTTGCGATCGCCATTTTACACAAAGACGGCAAATTTCTCTGCCAGTTGCGGGACGATGTTCCTCATATCAGGTATCCCGGACATTGGGCTTTGTTTGGCGGACACTTGGAACCGGGAGAAACTGCCGAAGTGGCTCTGCTGCGCGAGTTACTAGAGGAAATTTCCTGGGTTCCTGCAAGTGCCTCTTTTTTCTGTCGCGATGTCGAAGGAGATATTGTGCGCCATGTTTTTCACTCACAACTTACTGCGGATGTCAACGATTTAGTTTTGCACGAGGGTTGGGATATGCAGTTGTTGACAGTGCAGGATATTCGGGCTGGTAAATGCTATTCTGAAAAGTCTGGAGATGTACGACCTTTTGGCATTCCTCACCAGCGGATTTTATTGAATTTTATTGAGTCGATTTGATATTCTATTAATAGACCTCTTGCAAAAGTCCTTTTAATCATATTTTGGGACGGGCTAGAAGCCCATCCCACAAGAAAAAAAAATTGTGGGATGGGCTTCTAGCCCGTCCTAAATATTTTTGCAAGAAGTCTAATGATTTGTAAGGTGCTTGTGGCGCACCCTACATTAGACCTCCTGCGAAAGTATTTTATCGATCCTTTAACAGTCGCCATTTCAGCCATTATTAACTAATAATAAAAGATTGGCCAGACATACTGGTAATTATCGGTTTTGTCGATTAGGTGAGGACTTTCGCAGGAGGTCTATTAACTTAGCAGTTAAGAGCGAGCAGCAATCATTCCCGTTTGCCGTGCGTAGGCAAACAGCCCTCCGGCATCAATCACCGGCCCGACATCTCCTAAAGGCTTGAGGGAGTAAGTGAGATTTTGAGTGTGGTTGATAATTTTATCGCCCGCAAAGTCGATCGTCACTTCTTGGCCTGTTACAAATAGGTCGCAAAGTCGATCGACCGATTCGATCGGATACAATTCGCCAGTCGCCGAGCAATTGCGAAAGAAAATCCGCGCGTAAGACAAGGCTACCACCGCTGTGACGCCCGCAGCCCCCAGAGCGATCGGAGCGTGCTCCCGCGAAGAACCGCAACCAAAATTTTCGCCCGCAATGATAATCGGATACCGGGTTTTGGTTTCGCCGGCTTCCATAAACTTGCCGTAGCGATCGGGCAACCCAATCATCGCATAACTGCCTAGTTTCTCGTACTCGTCCGGCTTCGAGGGAACCAAGGTCAGGTATTCGGCTGGGATAATTTGATCTGTATCGATGTTGTCATCTAGAACAAAAATTTGACCGCTAATTACTTTACCCATAGTTTATTTCCTGTTGTCTCGCTCAATTCTGTGGCGATCGTGTTAAGTGGGATCGGTATGCAAGATTTGCATCTGTTCATTTTAACCTGGCACTGTCAGTGATAACGTGTATAGATAAAAATTAGATCCGAGACTTTGGATTAAAAATTAACAGATTGCGAAGCGTCAAAATAGTGTTATGGCGAATCAAATAGATGACATTGCTCGGCAAGCTCGCGAGGGCTCCGTTGCATCGATTATTCAAATCCTTAACGACAAACTGGCACACGTAGGTGTCAGAGCTAGAGCCGTGTTTGCTTCTGGGATACTGCAACTGCTGTGCGAAGCTGCAACACCCCAACTGCTCGAACAGTCTAGTTTGGTCGATCGCATCCGAGAAATTTTGGAGAATCTCTCGCCCCGCAATATTCGCCGAGTCAACATCAACACCCGGCTGGTGCGAGAACACCAACTGCTGTGGCTCGAAGAAATTAGCCGCGATCCAGAAAATCAATTGCTGTGGTCCCAAGAAATTAAACTCAGAAAGCCAAATTTGTTCAAGCGTTTGGCCGCCGCCCATCACGAACGCCAAGCTGAAGAGCGGGCTTTGCCCAGAATCGCTGCTCCTCGATCGATGCAGCAACCGCGGCAATTTAAGCGCGGTATCGTCGGCGGCGTCAGCTTGAGCGTGTTGTTGCTGGTTGCGGTGGCCGCCATCTACAAAGGACTCAATTCCCCAGTGCCAAACAGCACAGCCGCCACCACCCAAGCAGTTGCCAGTCCCAGTTCCTCAGAAGCAACACCTGCTGTCAAAACTTCTAAGGAAAATCCTAATTCTGCTGTTGACTCTTTTTCCCAAGCAGTGCGGGTGGCAGAGCAAGCAGCCACCCAGGGCAAAACCGCTCAATCTCGCGAAAATTGGTTAGTAGTGGCCGCTAAGTGGCAGCAAGCTTCGGATTTGATGGCCGCCGTATCCCCAAATCATCCCCGCTCTGCAACGGCTGTTAACCGGACGGTACTTTATCGCCAAAATAGCGATCGAGCCCAACAGGAAGCACAAAATAAGTAAGCAGGGAAGTCGGATAAATTTAACAATAGAACTAGCAAGCGCGTTTCTAGAACTTGCGATCGATGAGTAGTCGAGCAAAAACTTCGTAACTCTCAGATCGATCCTGAGGGAGGATTTTTTATTTTTTATTTTTTGCGATCGGCGTCACTCGATCGCATGATTTATATCACAATAAAATTTTATCAGGATCACAAACTTAAATAAGAAACATCACAGAATCAGGAGAGGGGTCTCACAAAGCAGTCTCAAAAATAAATTCATTCTCAGAACAGTTCAAATTAGTGGGAATGGGATTTATCCTCATCTGGTCAAGGATGCTAAAGTTCATCCCGTACAGATCCAAGGGTAGAAAACAGCAAAATAGAACTCGGTCGGATCTGAGTAAGTCTTTTAAAGATTTAGTTACCCGCCGACGGGCTGCGCCAACGCAGAAAGCAGGCTCATAACAGTCCAACCGACTGTTATCAGAAAACTGGGTTGAAAACCCGTCGTTCTACGACGGCTTTACAAGATTTTACAGGCAGCTTACGATTGAGGTGTGAAACTGGAAACATGACACTCAAAGCCTTCAGCTATCGATTCTACCCAACGCCAGAACAGGAAAGCCTGTTGCGACGCACGATAGGTTGTGTTCGTTTGGTCTACAACCGTGCCTTAGCTGCAAAGACTCAAGCTTGGTATGAAGAACAAAAACGGGTAGCATATACTGAGACTTCAAGTATGCTAACTTCCTGGAAGAAAACTCTTGAATTAGAATTCCTAAATGAAGTTTCTTCAGTACCGTTGCAGCAGTGCTTGCGACATTTGCAAACTGCTTACAATAACTTCTTTGACGGGCGAGCAAAATATCCCAATTTCAAGAAAAAACGCAACGGTGGCAGCGCGCAATTTGCTGCGTCGGCATTTAAGTTCAAGGACGGACAAGTTTACTTAGCCAAGTCTGTTGACCCCTTACCTATTCGTTGGAGTCGAACACTACCGGACGGTTGCCGACCATCAACGATTACGGTAAAGCTGGCACCATCTGGTAGGTGGTCAGTTTCTTTGTTGGTAAATGTGGAAATTGAAACATTACCCGACGAGTCAGACAACCAAATCGGTATTGACTTGGGAATTACCAGTTTGCTGGCACTGAGCACAGGCGAAAAAATTGTCAACCCCAAAGGATTTAAGGCAAAATATCGCCAACTTAGAAGAGCGCAGAAAGCTTTAAGTCGAAAACAGAAGGGGTCAAATAACCGACACAAAGCAAGGCTGAAAGTAGGGAGAGTGCATCAAGAAATTGCCGATGCAAGGAAAGATAATCTTCACAAGTTAACAACGCGGTTGGTGCGTGAAAACCAAACCATCGCCGTAGAAAATTTAGCTGTGAAGAACATGGTAAAAAATCGAAAACTGGCTCTTGCCATCAGCGACGCAAGTTGGGGTGAATTGGTCAGGCAACTTGAATACAAGTGCAATTGGTACGGTCGCACTTTAATCAAGATTGACCGATGGTTCCCGAGTTCAAAACGGTGTTTTGAGTGCGGATATATTGTTGAAAAACTGCCGTTAAATGTTCGGGAGTGGAAGTGTCCTAATTGCGGGTCACACCATGACCGAGACATCAACGCCAGTAAGAATATTCTGGCCGCAGGGCTTGCGGTAACAGTCTGTGGAGCGACTGTAAGACCAGAACAGAGTAAATCTGTTAAGGCAGGTGCGAAAAACCGATCCGGAAGGAAGCAGAAACCCAAATCGTGAGGCTTGGGAATCCTCGCTCTTCTAAGGCGGGGAGGATGTCAAAGATAGGTTCTATATATGCAGCACGAATCTGCTTAAACATCATTAAAAAAAAGAAAGACTTCGTTGCCATGATCGATTACCAGGGAAATCAAGACTTTACTCCGATCGACCAATCGCCTTCAGAGTCTCGCACTTTGCATCTACCACAAATGGCAGAACCAGTATCAGTCCAAAAATTTCTGGATCGTCTTATGCAGTACCAGGTCGATCCTGCCCTTGTCGGGCGGCAAATTTACCAAATTCTCGCGACCAACATCGATCGAGAAATCCTGCTGCTACAAATAGCAAAAACTTTGGGGGTTGCTTGTGGGGTAGATTTCTGTTTGGTTGCTGCTGTAGCTGACCAGAAAGTAGTAATTCCGAATGCTTGCTGGCTTCAGAAGAGCGATCTGCTAAACGCTGCGGATGCAAGTAAGATACCCGAAGACTCCCAAAGCACAAAATTAGAATCGCCTAGCATATCGCTCGAACATCCTGTTTTCGCAAACCTGCTAGCAGACGGCGAGATAGTAGGGATCTCCGACTATCTTGATACTCCTTTGACAGCTTCATCGCCCAATTCCCCTGTGACACCGCTGCCTTGTCGGGCAATTTTGGCAGCGCCTGCGCGATTTGGAGGGGCTGTAAATGGGACGATCGTTCTTGGTAAGTTGCAACCTCACGAGTGGTCAGCAACCGATCGCCAGCGCTTAGAAGCAGCATCAGAGGCGATCGGTATCGCGATTGCTCACATTCAAAAAACTCAAGAAATTGCCAGTTTAAACGAACAGTTACAGCAACAAGCTAAATACAAAAATCTACTCAGGTCAGTGGCTACTGCGATCGACACCAGTTCAGAAGTCGATCAATTTTTGCAGCAAATTATTGAAAATACCGTCAATACCTTGCAAGTAGATAGAGGTCAAATACTGCTGTTCAAAGATACAGACTTCCCCTTAACAAAAGCCTCCGTCAATCAAACTCCCAAAGCAAAAATAGTATTAATTGGCGAATCTGCATCAACCAAAAATGAAGGTAAACTAACAATAGAACCAAAAAATTCTGGAAAACAAAGCTCGAAAGCCAAACCCAAAACCCAGGCAAAAAGTGCTAATTCCAAATCCAAAAGTTCTAACTCCAAACAAAATAACTCTCCCGCTTTTTGGCTGTCGGAATCTAATTTGTGCGGTCAAGCATTCCAGAGCGCACCCCAACCTCTCGCCCTTGCTGACGCCAGCGAATTAATCGACAAGGAAGAAGAGGGAGCCGCAGAAATCTTGAAACTCCAAGGTATTCGGGGGTTGCTGGTAATTCCCATCATGCACGCAAGCAGACAGGAAATTGTCTTAGGGTTCTTGGTTTTGCAGCACTCCGAGCCGCGCCATTGGAACCCTGAAGAATTAGAAATTCTGGAATCAGTCTGCGCTCAAGCGAGCAGGGCGATTATTCAAACTCAGATATTCAAGGAAGTGCAAACCCAAGTCCAAAAAAGAGATGCTGAGTTGGAAGAAAGTATCAACGTGCAGGAGAAACTGCACGAACAATCTGCCAATCAACTAGATCAACTACGCAAATTGAAGCTGATCAAAGACGAGTTTATCGACAATGTTAGTCACGAGTTGCGAACCCCTTTGACAATCATGAATCTGGCGATTCTGATGCTCAAACAGGCCGAACAGCCATCAGCAAGTCGGGCTAATTATCTCGACATTCTAGAGCAGCATTGTGCTAAGGAAGCCGCCCTGGTTCAGGATTTGCTAACCTTCAAGCAATTAGAGCGTCAGCCACTCCCTCTTTATCCAGTCAACATCGATCTCAACCTTTTAATTAAAGATTTAGTTGTGGATTTTGAGAAAAAGTGGGCGGATAAGGGATTGACTCTGAAGGTGGATGTGCCGAAGTTTACCCCTTCCTTGGAAAGCGACCCGGACAGTCTTAAGCGGGTACTACTGGAACTGCTGACGAATGCTGGAAAATACTCGACTTCAGAAACAACGGTAGTTTTCAAGGCGTCTGAGGTAGCCAGCGATATTGTCCTGAGTGTGTCTAATTTCGGGCGTGGCATTCCTGATGCTGATTTGCCCCACATCTTTGAAAAGTTCCGTCGCGGTACTGGCATTACCAACAAAGCGATCGCCGGTACGGGTTTGGGTCTAGCCCTGGTAAAGTCTTTAGTGCAGCACTTGAATGGTACTATTGATGTGTCTAGTTGTCCGGCAGAAAGTTCTGAATCTGACGAGTTGTGCCGCACATCTTTTACTCTGACTTTGCCAAAAATTCCAGCGGAACTGTTGAATCTATAATAATAGTTCGGTTGAGAAGCGGCCCTGAATTGCCAGCGAACAGGCTAAAACTTGCGTTAATAGGGAGATTAGAAAATATAGCAAACCTTACCCAATCATCCTTTTTGATTTGTTTGTCTGATTGCGGGAACTTCTCTGAGTTTCGCGTGGGAAGAGGGGCTGTTTACCGGATAGCCGACGACTCGACACCCGTACCGGTACCGGAGGGGACTGTAATTCGCGGCTTAGCATTGGAATTGGATTGTTGATTCAAAAACGCAAGCATCTGGCTGTGAAATAAACTGACCAGAAAGAATTGGTTAAAAGCCCCAAGTCTTTGAGGGAGAAATTAAAATCAGACTATTCATTACTCCAATCCTCTTCCTTCTAGGTAGAGTTCGCTTTCAAACTGTCCCAGGTCAACTGTCAACTGTCCCAGGTCAACTGTCAACTGTTGAAGGTGTTTGGCTGCAAGTAAATTCCGTTATTTGTCGGGTATTTCTATCTGAGCCGATCGCTTGCTGCAATTTCCAGTTAAAATCGTTGCGGTGCACCTCAATAGATCGCGACGAATCTTATGCTCACAAAAGCTGCACCTAAACTCCTGCGTTGGCAACGTTCTAAATATTCGCCGCTGGCACGACAAATAGACGTTTTTGCTGCGACGGCAAAGTTTATGTTTTTTTTGTGGTGGGATGGACTGCTGCAAGATAAGTCTGCTCATACTAGAAGAATTCGCGCCCATTGGTTGGTCAATACTTTGCTGGATTTGGGCCCGACTTTTATTAAAATCGGGCAGTCTCTCTCGACTCGCGCGGATTTGCTGCCGCTGGAGTACGTGAAGGAGTTGGAACAGTTGCAGGATCGGGTTCCTGAGTTTAGTTCCGAAGAGGCGATCGCCCTTGTAGAATCAGAGTTAGGCAAGGATATTTACGCTTTGTACCGGGATTTTGACCCGTTGCCCATTGCTGCGGCGAGTCTGGGCCAGGTGCACAAAGCGAGGCTGCACACCGGGGAAGATGTGATTGTGAAGGTGCAGCGTCCGGGTTTGGAAAGGTTATTCGATTTGGATGTCAAGGCGGTGCGCCAAGTAATGCGTTTGTGCGATCGCTATTTACCAGGGACGCGCAAGTACGACTTAGAATCTCTTTATCACGAGTTTTTTAAGATTTTATATCAAGAGATTGACTACGTACAAGAAGGCAAAAATTCCGATCGCTTCAGCCATAATTTTCAAGAATATCCTCAGATTATTGTCCCGAAAGTCTACTGGCAATACACGACTAAAAAAGTGCTGACTTTAGAATACGCGCCGGGGATTAAGGTGGACGACAGGATCAGTTTAGAGGCGATTGGAGTAGATATTACGAAGCTGAATCAACTCGGAATTTCCTGTTACTTGAAGCAGTTGTTAATTGACGGTTTTTTTCAAGCTGACCCGCATCCGGGAAATTTGGCGGTAACAGAAGATGGTAGCTTGATTTTTTACGATTTTGGGATGATGGCAGAAGTGAAGTCTCTGGCTAAGGACGAAATGGTCAAGACTTTTTTTGCTGTGCTGAGAAAGGATACCGATCGGGTACTGGATACTTTAATTGCGATCGGCTTAGTGGAGCCGATGCCGGATATGATGCCGGTACGCAGGCTGATTGCTTTTCTGTTGGATAAGTTTATTGATAAGCCGATCGACTTTCAAGCATTCAATGAAATCAAGAACGAACTGTACATCATGTTCGAGCAACAACCGTTTCGCTTACCTGCACAAATGATGTTTATTGTCAAGTCGTTGACGACTCTCGACGGCATTGCTAGAACTCTCGACCCTAACTACAATTTCTTATCATGCGCTCAGCCTTTTGTCAAGACCATTGCAGTCAGTAAAGGACGGAAAAGTGCGATCGGAGAATTGGCTCTCCAAGCACGAAATTTTATCACCTACAAGTTGCAGCAGCCGAGTAAATCGCAAGTTTTTATCAAGCGTTTGGAACAGCGGATAGAAGATGGGGAGTTGCAAATTCGTGTGCGTAACATTGAGAGCGATCGCGCCCTGAAACGCATCAATCTCGCCCTGAAAACTCTGATTTTTGCCTGTATGGCTGGTTTTGGGGGGCTGACGGGTGCAGTGCTGCTGGTGGGCGGATATCAAACGGGGGCGATCGTAGCTTTTGCTGTGTCGGGATGCGCTGGCTTGTTTGTGCTGCGTGCTTTGCTAGATTTGTTAGTGAGGGAAAAGCTCGATCGAATAGCCGAAAAATAAATATACTTACTTGGTAATTAGGTTCGTAGTGAGGACTTTAGTCCTCATTTAAAACACTAAAGTAAAGACGAATTCAGCTCATGCTGTCTCCTGCATTTTTAGCAGATTTAATGCTGCAAAACGTTCATATTCTGCTTGTTGGGTCGCTAAATTTGCTTCTATTTCTGGTCGATTTGCGTGATAATAAGTCAGTGCAGCATAAACCTGCGCTAGGGTGAGATGATCCAGATCCGCTGCTATTTCCTCAGCACTATTACCTTGTTTGTATAAGACTACGATTCGCTGCACCGATGTGGCAGTACCTGCAATAATAGGGATGCCACCGCGAAGGTGCGGATCGCGGATAATGAGAGTGCCAATATCAGTTAAAGTTGGCATAGGTGAATCTGGGGTTAAAAATTAGAATTCAATTCTAGCATAAATTTATTAATTTTTTAAGCTATAATCTAATCAACCTGCCCTAAGTGTTCCAGAAGATAAGCAGCAGGAGGATTTGCTATGTCAACTACTGTTCGAGAAGTTTACGATCGCGTTCTTTCTACCCTTTCACCAAAGGATAGACTGCGCTTGGCAACTCTTATTCTCAACGATTTGGTGCAGCAAAATCTATCGGTTGTCGATGAAAGCGAGACTTGGACTGAAGAAGATAAACTCGATGTGACTACATTTTCTTTGCAGTATGCGGCCACCATTTTTCCTGAAAACGAGGAGATTTAATAGTGTCTTTTAATCCTGGTGATGTGGTGACAGTAGATTTTCCTGGTGTCACTGGCATTAAACGTCGTCCGGCGGTAATTCTATCATCAGTTACCTATAACACAACCCGCCGCGATGTAATAGCTGGACTACTGACTACACAGACAACTGCTTTAGGTATAACTGATTATATACTCCAAGATTGGGCCACAGCAGGTTTACGAGTCGTTTCGGTTTTTCGCAGTTTTATTGTCACTCTACCGCCATCTTCCAACTTAGTTCTAATTGGTCATCTGTCGGAACGTGACTGGAAGGAAGTTCGTGCTTGCTTGAAAGTCGCTCTTGCGGATTTGGAATGATATAGTTGTTACTGTTGGACGAAGAAGTGTTCGACAATATCCTCTTTAGAGTAGATTATCCTTGAATTTTGCCGACTTAATTTATGAAATATTTTGTCCTACTACCGTGCTTCTAGATACTCACAGAGAGTAGTTGGTTCGGGAATTGGTAAACCCTCCTCTCGCAACCCTTCTAAGTGAAATTCGATCGCTTCTTTAATTTCCTGCTGTACTTCCGCAAGGGTAGCGCCTGTGGCTGCACATCCAGGTAAATCTGGCGCATAAGCTGAATAGTTATTGGGTGTTTTTTCAATGACGATCGCATAACGCATCATTTAGTCTCGAATTTAGAGTTGATTAGTTAATTGTAGGGTGTGTGACGGCGATAAATCTTTACATCAAAACCAGGAAAATATGTACAGTCAATCACGGATAAATTCGGGGGAAGAGAGGATTTTAGATTTTCGATTTGGGATTGATTCCACGGATAAATCACGTGGCGGGTACCATCAAAAAATTATTGGTCACGCACCGCCTCAGTCGCGATCTGAATTTCAACAAAAAAATACTGCCGAATAAATGTTGTGTTTATTTATAAAACCATTGTGTTCAGGTGCGGATATCTTAAATTGTCGATAGGTAGCTAGGAATTTTTCGTGGATCCACACCCTACGAATTAAGTAAACATTATTGCATGATATATCAGCTCGATCGAGAGTTGATTCACTTGATTTGATAAATGTAAGCATCATCAATATACCTATGATTGACGCTTTGATTCGTTATCCGTCTCCCTGAAAAACTTGATTTGAAACGTTGTTGTAACTCGCGCAATCCCTGAATTAATTCATCTTTGACACTGACTGCGACAAGGGCTGTCCAATCAATTTTCAATTCTGGCTCTACCTCGCGAAAGACTGATAGTATCTCGTGGTAAGTTTTAAGTGGGCCTTTCTTATCATATGAAGGCGATGTGAGCATCAATCGCCAGGTTTCGGGTTCTGGTGCGTAGAACCAGAGAGCAGAATCAACTGATACACCTGCTGCATTAAGAGCGTCTATTAGTCTTTGACCTTCTGCTATTTCTTGACTTACCAATGTTGCTGTACCCATTGTAAAATTCCGTGATTGCTGTCGGTAATTGCTGAGTAAATATCGAGGGCTTTTTGTCGGTCATGTTTTTGGTAACGGCTTTCTTCTGACCAGTCTTTAAGAACTACCCATGCAGTTAAAAACTCTACATCTTTTAGCAGAGTTTTTAATTCGGAATCAAGTTTAGCAACTTTAACAAGTTTTTCTAAATCGTGGGTGTAACTGTCGAAAACAGTTTTTTTGTCAGGAAAGTCGAATTTCCGCGTTTGTTTTGCGATGCAAGCTTTTAAAGCGCATTCAACAACATAACCGCTGAGATAGTAAGCACCAGAGTATTGACGATTTTCGAGCAGCACTTCTACTTCTTTAAGTCGAGTGAGTGCGATGTTTTGTAAATCTCGTCTATTCAAAAGTTTAGCTTACCTCCATGAAATCAGCAAGAAGACCGGGCGGTTGAAACCGCGTCTGGATTTACAATTATCCAATACGAGAGGAAGTTCAACCAACCAAATGCAAAAATGATACCTAGCGTGTGGGTTGGGGTTGTTGCCTTTACCACTTGCTAGATATCATTTTGATATCAGAGTTAGATTTTCAATACCCCCAGGGGAATTCGAATCCCCGTCGCATCCGTGAAAGGGATGTGTCCTAGGCCTCTAGACGATGGGGGCGCGTTTTTTGTTGCGTTTGCTTGTGTTCCGCACCTTTATTACCTTAACTAATCTTTCTGAATTTGTCAACTACTTTGCGAAAGTTTTTTTCTAGTCGTCCGAAAGTTGCTCGCAGTAGGCTTTGAGGATGGCGGCGCAATTGCCGATCGCCCCGAGATGAGCAATTTCAAACCCGTGGGTATTCTGGGTGGGGAAAGCCAAACAAGCGGCGCGGGCCACATGGCCGAACTTCATGGCGATCGAAGCATCGCTTCCAAAACCGCTAATCACCGCCAACTGCACCTCTACATCGACTGCTGCGGCTGCTGCGCCTAATTGGCCGTTCAATCCTTCATCGTAGACTCCGTAGCCGTCCTGAACCAGCAACACCGGGTTTTCGCCATCTGCGATCGGGTATTCCGGCGCTAAGGGGCAAATTTCCAAAGCAATCAGCGCATCCAACGGCTGGCGCTGCGTGAAATACAAAGCTCCGATCGCCCCAACCTCTTCCTTCGCCGACGCCACCAAATAAACATTCACCGCAGGCTCTGTCAAATATTCCGCCAGAGCCAGCAAAATCGCCACAGAAGCCTTGTTGTCAAGGGTGTAGCTCGCGATCCAATCCTTCAGCCGCAGCGGGCGTTTGCGGTGCTTTCCCACCACCATCCGCGTGCCCGGCCGAATTCCGGCCTCGGCTAATTCCTCGGTAGTACACTTGGTTTCGATCCAGGCATTTTCCCACTTGACAGCAGCATCTTCCTGCTGAGCTTTTTGAGGAGATTCGTGAGAAACGTGGCGACTCCCGAAGCTGAGAATGCCGCTAATTGTTTGCTTGTCGCCCAATAAATCGACGACGCCTTCGCCATAAACCCAAGGAAACGCGCCACCCAACCTGCGGACTTCGACGCGGCCGATCTCGCCTATTGTTTTAACTAGGGCGCCAATTTCGTCTTTGTGGGCGGTAATGGCGATCGACTTAGAGGGATTGCGGCCCGGAATTAGGGCGATCGCATTGTCAGCGCGATCGATCCAAGCATTCACTCCCAGGGCGGCGAACTTTTCCATCAACCGCTGGTTAATTTCCGACTCCGCACCGCTGGGTGAGTGCAGCATGACTAATTCTTCGATTGTTTGAAATAGGCGATCGAACTCTAACATTTTTGATTCCCGGATTTGGGAGCGTATTTTGACATATATTAAAGCAGATTTTTTCTGGGTAGGAATCGTATTTTCTGAAGTGAATCTGATTTTTTTTGAACCGCAGAGGGCGCAGAGGGCGCAGAGAGCGTTATTATAAAAATGATTTTTTTTTAATATTCTTCTATGCTTGTCAATAAAATACTGCAACTTTTGCAACGTAAAATCCGCGCCCAAAAGTTAGGTGTAGAATTCAAGAGAGTTGCTAGCTTTAATTTGCCCGGTAATTTAATTGTGCAAGGAAATCGCCAACAAGTAAACTTGCCGGAGGAGAAAGGCATGGATGGAGAATTTATTGAAGTGCTTTTAGATGACTGTTACGGAGTGGAACAATTATCTGAATCGCTGATGAAAGTTCTCGATATCGGGGCGAATGTCGGGTTATTTCCGATCGCCGCCCGGAATCGATTTCCTCAAGCTGTAATTCACGCCTACGAAGCTAATCCAAACTTAGAAATTTACCTCAAACATCAATCTGAAATTGCCAATTTTACCTATTTTATGGAGGCTGTGGGAGCCGAAGATGGTAGAGTAGTTCTGGATATTCGGGAAGTATCGGGAAAAACGCGATCGCGCGTCAGCGAAAACGGTGATGTACCGATGGTATCGTTGAAAAGGGCGATCGATCGCATTGGCGGCAGCGTCGATTTAGCCAAAGTAGACTGCGAAGGTGCAGAATGGCTGTTATTTGAAGACCGAGATTCTTGGCAACTCGTGCAAAACCTGTCTTTAGAATATCACTTGTGGTCTGGTCACACTCACGCCGAAACCCGACAAGTTATTGAAAATTTAGGATTTCGGGTCACAAAGCAAACGCCAATAGATAAATGGTACGGCTCGATCTTAGCATCCCGAACCCCCAACCCTAAATAAGGTTCGTAGTTAGGACTTCAGTCCTCAGACTTTTTGAAGGACTGAAGTCCTAACTACAAACCAATTTTAACAGAATAGGACTTACGCGCGGGAGCCAGAAACCGGGTTTTTTCGAGAAAACTTTGTTGTGATTCGCAGATTTAGGGAAAAACCCGGTTTCTTTGTCGGAGTGCGCCCAGGACTGCTGAACTTGGATTAAATCAGTTCTTCACCTTGATTAAAACTGTGCATTCCTTGATTTTCCTCGACGCGCACAATAACATCTTCGGGAGTATTGATGATGCCTTTGAATGATTCTTGACTTGCTTGCAAAGCTTGTTCCTTGTTTTTGCGATCGGCAAGTTCGCGCTGCAACTTATCAATTATCCGTTCAAAACGAGCTGCTTGCCTGAGCATTTCCTGCTCCGAAAAATCCAGCAATTGAATCAAACTAGCAATTTGATTTTCCAGTAATTGATTTTCGTAAGCATTGTGAGATTGCACAATATTTGCCGATGTTTTTGAATTATTAAAAACATCTTTTTCGTCAGACAAAGACAGAGCAGTTTTGACACTAAGTGCAAAATGTTTAAACAATTGAGCTGTGCTATGGGGAATTTTTACTTTAAGGAAAATGACTACAGTAAACAAACTTCCCGATCGCAAAAGTCCCCCAAATGCCAAGACAGACTTGACTTTGTACGGGATAATTAAGGAATCTTGTTCCGGAATAAAGGGGCTGCCTTTTGCCTCGGATACGTGAAAAATATTTAATACTGCTGGTTCTAATTGCAGAAACCTTTCTCCCTCGATGCCGAGGACTGTAGGAATATCTAAACCGAACTGTCTGATGGTTTCCGAAATCGCCGGCATTTTGGCTACTACTTCGGTGCTAACTAAGGGAATAGCTGTATTTTCTACTGCTGTGTGCCGAGAATTCCACTGCGGTTCTATGCCTGCGGTTGCTAGTAGAGTCCAGCATTTCATGTCGGCGGCAGGGGATTTGCCATTCATTAAGCGGCGGGCGGATTGTTGCAATGATTCTTCTAATTCCCCGTAGGGATGAGTTTTGAACAAACGCACCAAAACACAGCTATTTTCTCCAGTTTGCGAATCGCAAAAATGTTGGTAAATATACTTGACAATTTTCTGGCTGCTAGCTTCCATACTAGCAGAATTTCTACCGAACTGGCGCAGCACTAAACTGCATTTCGCCATGTCTTGCGGGGTAAATAGGGTAATATCGTACATTAGAAAACGCTCTCCCAGACTCAAACACTCTTTTTCATTTATCCTTACGTCCGTTACCCCATCCGGAATTCTACTGAGAGTTTTTCCAAGTGTTAGTTAAAATATGTACAAAGTTTGCCAGCCAAATGCAGCGCTTGTCTGGCAGGATACAGAAATTAAGACTAAGCAAGAGTAATAGAAAACATCTATCCCGTAGCGCGCGCACCGCGCACAGAGAGGCAGATGTATGATTTATGGCGTTTGCAAGGATTTGTGGCGGTGACTCGGGCAGAGAAATTAAAGTAGCGAGACTTTTCTACCAGAGTCAGGATCGCAATCTAAAAGGTTTGTAGTGAGGACTTAAGTCCTCAGCAAAAGAAGGACTTAAGTCCTCACTACGAACCTGTAGTGAGGACTTAAGTCCTCAGCAAAAGAAGGACTTAAGTCCTCACTACGAACCTTTTTTTGTTTAAGTTGATGCTTTGTTTAAAATTTTTAATCATCCCAAACAACTCTACTGGGCTGGTTGAGACTTGGCTTGCAGAGCATCTTTAGCCGACAATCCCTGATCTTGAACGCCAAAATACCACAAACTTGCAGCAGCTTCGGCGCGAGTCACGGATTTCTTGGGCTGAAAGAGAGTAGTAAAACCAAAAACCCGACGAATATTCGCCAAGTCTCCATTGTTGAAATCAGCTAAAACTGCTCGCGACGCCTGGGAATCAATCTTAGAAGCATCTTGAAAACCCCATTTTTCTTTTACTCCGTCAATGTTAGCTGTGGGCAAAACTTGACGAGTATCTAATGGTACTTTCCAAAGAATCATTGTTTCGCGGGTTAAAGGTGCATCCGGACGAAATTTCATATCTTTCGTTTCTCCAGAAAGCGAACTCGGAATTAAACCGGCTTCTGCTAAACCTTGAATTGCTGCAAAATCTGGATCTGTTTTGGGTATGTCAGAAAAGGCCGGTTCGCTAGATTCTACTGCTAATCTAATTTGTTTGGCTTGACGGCTGGCATAAATCTGATTGTTTGCTGCTACTAACCAGCGGGCGTATTCGCGGCGAGTGACAATTTTGTTGGGTTCGGGTAAACTGTTGCCAGTTTCTAAATTAGCACCGCTTTTAGATCGCACTTTCAGTGCTTCTAACTGAGCCAAATCTGCCACGTACTGCTGCAACTGTTGAGGAATTTTGGTGTCTAGTTGGCTAACTTTTTCTGATTTTGGCGAGGCGGATGGGGTTGGAGTAGTTCCTTCTGAATTTGATGGACTTGGTGAAGCGGTTGGAGATGGGCTAGACTCGGAATTGTTAGGTTGGGGACTGGCTGCTATTTCTGGGCCCTCTTTGCTGTAGTCGATCGCAAATTCTGTAGAACCTCCTACTTTTTGAGTCCCAGAAAGCGACACTGTTACCCGCAATTTATCTCGGGTTGCTACCAAAGAACCTTGTCCTTCGGCGGTTGGGCGGCTGACTATTTGCCAATTCCTGCGCCCAAATTCTGTCTGATAAAAGTTCTGAACCGAATTAACCGGATCTGTGCTTTCCCAGCGCAGCCGCACGTTTTTTGACTGTCCATCGCTGGGCGCACCAACTTCGATTAACTGAGCATTAGGATAGAGTGGAATCTCTGTCGGGAAATCGGCAGGAAGTTTGGCGGTTGTGCTGGTTTCAACTGCTGTCGCTGGGGGAGCAACAGGGACGGGAAGCGGAGTTTCGGTTAATTTCGGATCGGCGGCTACCGATTCTTCGAGGGCTTTGCTGTTGGGGCTGTTTGCACAAGCTGTCACAGAAACCAGCAGACTGATAGCCAGCCAAGTCTTTGCAGTAGCGAGTATATTGGTTTTATTAGTTTTACTGGTTTTGGTTGGGCCGATCGAGTTGCCTCGCCGTTGAGTACGTATAATATTCAGCATAAATCCCTCGTTTGCGGATATATTTCTAGGCTAGCGCAGATCGGACAAATATAATTTTTACCCAAATGAAATTTCTGCATATAATCCTAGTTACTGCTACGTTACTTGTTTCGGCCGTCAAGTTTGGCAGTCCCGCAAAAGCTGAAGCAGCCCCGCTGCGGGCGCCACTTCCTCAGCCGGAGTGGCAGCCGTTTTGCTCGGCAATGGGTCAGTTTGCGATCGATATGCCGGGAAATCCCAAAATTAATACTGAAACTTTTTCAACTCAAATTACCACTCATACATACAGGTCGATCTTAAAAAACAAAGAAACTTATTTACTTCAATATTTTGACCTAGATTTTCGGACTAGCAACAAGAATATCAAAATTACTTTAAATAATGCAGTAGATTTTTTTGTCGTGGCTGCAAATGCTAAATTGCTGCAAGTGCGTGATATTTCCCTGGGCGGCTACCCGGGAAAAGAGTTTGAGTTTCAGCCACTTTCTCCCAAGGAACCTATAGGTGTCGGTCAAGTTTTTTTGGTCGAAAAGCGCGTTTACGGGCTGGTTGCTACTACTCCAGAGCCAGAAAATGCTCAAAAATTTCTCGACTCTTTTCGTTTGTATTGAAGCAGGAAGTTCGGCAACGGATGTCAGCGATCGGTCATCAGTCATCAGTCATTAGTCATTGGTAATTGGTAATTGGTAATTGGTAATTGGTAATTGGTAATTGGTAATTGGTAATTGGTAATTGGTAATTGGTAATTGGTAATTGGTAATTGGTAA